>WQZW01000037.1 GCA_009780545.1 Treponema sp. | reverse complement strand
TCGCCCTGCCTCCTGCAGGAAACCTGGTTTTCGGCGAAGGAACCCTTGTCGGTGAGCTTTGCCGATGCCTGGGCGATGTAGTAACGGTCCTCGTCCATCGCCGAAAGGTACTCGACCTCGCCGGATGCCACGCCTTTGTTCACCCTGCGGTACGGCGTTTCCAGAAAGCCGTAGTCGTTGACACGGGTATAGTTGGCCAGCGAGACGATCAGGCCGATGTTCGGTCCCTCGGGAGTTTCGATGGGGCACATCCGCCCGTAATGGGTATAGTGGACGTCGCGGACCTCGAAGCCGGCCCTGTCACGGGAAAGGCCGCCCGGCCCGAGGGCGTTGAGCCTCCGCTTGTGGGTAAGTTCGGCCAGGGGATTGACCTGGTCCATGAACTGCGAAAGCTGGCTGGAACCGAAAAATTCCTTTATGGCGGCGACTATGGGCTTGATCGAAACCAGGTCCTGCGGCTTGATCGTGTCGGTTTCCTTAAGGCTCATCCGCTCCTTGGCCATCCGTTCCATGCGGCTGAACGCCGTCTTCATGTACATCGCCATAAGTTCGCCGACCGACCGGATACGCCGGTTACCCAGGTGGTCGATGTCGTCGAAGTTCTCGTCCCCGGAGTAGACCTTGATCAGGTGCTTCATCGTGGCCACGATGTCCTGCTTGGTGAGGGTGTGCTCCTCCAGCGGCGGGTTGAAGTTGAACCTCTTGTTCAGCTTGTAGCGGCCGACCCTGCCCAGGTCGTAGCGGCGGGAGGAGAAGAACATCCCCATAAGCTCCTTCTCGGCGGCCGCCACCGAGATGGACTCTCCCTGTATCAGCACGGAGAAAACGGCCGTAAGAGCCTCTTCCCTCGTGGGTTCGTCGGAATCGGAGTTCTCGTTGGTGAATTTGGCCTCTTCCCGCTCGAAACAGTTCAGCAGGATGCGGGAATCCAGCGAGCGGTTCGAGGAACGGTCGTCCGGAACCTCCATGTCTACGAATTTGATCACCTCGACCGAGGTAACGCCCATCGAAAGGATGTCGTCCACGCTGTGGGGAAGCAGGGTTTCGCCCGCCCGGTACAACTTCTTCATTCCCTCGTGGGGATTGTTGCCCTTGGCCGGATCGCCGTCCTTGGTCGGGAAACTGGCCAAGGCATCTTCCTGTTTCCCCGCGGAGTCGTCGGCAACCCAGACGGCGGCGGCAAGTACCCTTCCGGATATCCGCTGCCTGCTTTCCGGGTCGTTGCCGACTTCCAGCGTCTCCGTCCCGTAAAAGGCCTTGATGATCTCCTCCCGGCTCTCGAACCCGAGCGCGCGGAGGAAAATCGTGCCGAGAATCCGCTTCTTGCGGTCGACCTTGGCGTAGATCAGTTCCCGCTTCTGGTCGATCTCGAACTCCAGCCAGCTGCCCCGGTAGGGAATCAGTCTCGAGGAGAACAGGCCCTTCTCGTCGCAGCTGAAGATTACCCCCGGCGAACGGTGTATCTGGGAAACGACCACCCGTTCGGCCCCGTTTATGATGAACGTTCCCCGTTCGCTCATGATCGGGATGTCGCCCATGTAGATGTCTTTCTGGCGTATCTCGCCGGTATCCCTGAAGATGAGGTTTACCCTGGCCTTCAGGGGGATCGCGTAGGTTACGCCCTTCTGCTTGCAGTCTATTTCGGAGAACTTGACGCTTTCCTCGTCAAGGACGTAGTATTCGTAGGTGAGCTTCATGTCCCCGTTGGGGCTTTCGATGGGGAAGGTCGAACGAAAGACCTCTTCCAGGCCCTGCGGTTCGAGTTTTTCGCCTTTTCTGACGCTTTCCCGTTGCAGGAAGCGTTCGTAGGAGCATAGCTGGATATCGATCAAATTGGGCAGGGCGGCAACGTCCTGGATGTCCTTGCCTATGTACCTGCGTTTGTCGATTGGTTTTCCTTTCGTCATGGTCCCCCCTTACGGACTTTTCTAGAGTGCGGCGTTCCTAATTTTGTAAGAAAAGACAAAAAACCGGCAACGCACGGAGACACGGGCCAAGCCCGGGCGTGCGTTGCCGAGTTTCAGGAGCAAGCCCTTACTGAATTTCAACCGTACCGCCCGCTGCGGTGATGGCTTCCTTGATCTTGGCAGCCTCTTCCTTGGAAACGTTTTCCTTCAGCGGCTTGGGTGCGCCTTCGACAAGATCCTTGGCCTCCTTTAGGCCCAGGCTCGTAACGGTACGCACTTCCTTGATCACCGCGATCTTCTTCGCTTCCTCGAAGGACTTCAGTATCACGGTGAATTCCGTCTTCTCCTCGGCCGGAGCGGCCGCCGCACCACCTGCGGGACCCGCGGCGGCAATGGCCACCGGAGCCGCGGCGGAAACGCCGAACTTCTCCTCCATCATCTTGACCAGTTCGGAAACCTCCAGAACGGTCATCGAGGCCACCGCCTCCAGTATTTCCTCTTTCGTCGCTGCCATATTACCTTCTCCTCTTCCTTAAGTTTACGGGCACCGTACGGTGTCCGTTCCGGCCGACCGCAAACGGAAAGCCGGGCGAGGACCCACAGGAACGGCAGCACCCGAAGCCTGAGCGTCCTCTATTCCCCCGTAACGCCCCGAAGGAACGCCGCGGAAAAAATCAATCCAAAGACCGGCTAGGCCGCGTCTCCCTTCCCGTCGGCAACGGCCTTGAAGGTCCGCACCAATCTCGAAGGAACGTCGTTGAGGGCGGCGACCAGGTTCCGTGCCGGCCCGTTCATCACCGACATCAGCATGGAGATAAGCTCCGGCTTGCCGGGCAGTTTCGAGTACGCCTCGGTCTGGGCCGCATCGTACATCGTGCCGGCAACCAGGGCACCCTTTACCTTCAGGGCCGGCGTTTCCTTGGCGAACTCTACCAGTATCTTCGCCACTTCGTTGGAATCCCTCGGGGCAATCGCCACCGCCGTGGGACCGACCAGGTAGGAAGAAACGTCCGGTTTGGACAGCTGTTCGAAGGCCAGCCGGGCGAAGTTGTTCTTCACTACCTTAAAAACGACGTCCTTGGAACGCAGGCTCCGCCTCAGCACGGAAATCTGCTCCACGGTAAGCCCGCGGTAGTCGGCGAAGATAAAGTCCTCCGCAATGCCGAGGACTTCCTTCAATTCCCCGATGGCGCGGGTTTTGTCTTCCTGTATCTTTTTTGCTACGATAGCCATGATCCCTCCTTACCTACTCGGCGACCGAGATCCAAATGCCGGGACCCATGGTCGATGCGATGGAAACCGACCTGACGAAATCGCCCTTGGCATCCGCAGGCCGCTTCCTCTTGATCTCGGCAACCACCGTCCGAATGTTCTCGCCGATCAGCTCCGCCCCCATGGAAACCTTACCCACGGCAAGATGCACCACGCCTGTCTTATCGGCACGGAACTCGGTGCGGCCCTTCTTCAGCTCGGCCAGGGCACCTTTCAGGTCGAAGGTTACCGTCCCGGTCTTGGGATTGGGCATAAGCCCCTTCCGGCCGAGCACCATACCGAGCTTGCCCACGTCCTTCATCATGTCCGGTGTCGCAACGGCGATGTCAAAATCGGTCCATCCGCCCTTGACCTTCTCAATAAGATCGTCGGCCCCGACATAGGAGGCGCCGGCTTCCTGTGCCTCCTTTTCCTTTTCCGGTTTGCAGAACACCAGCACCTTTTTCTCGCCCCTGAACTGGTGGGGAAGCACCAGGGTATCGCGCACCGACTGGCTTTTCTTGGGGTTGAGCTTTATCGAAAGATCCACGGTCTCGTCGAACTTGGCGAAGGCCAGGGTCTTGACCAGGGCGATACCCTCGTCCAGACCGTAGACGTCGACGGGCTTGTACTTGCCCAGGCTTTCCATGTATTTTTTTCCGCGCTTCATTTTTCCACCTCGACGCCCATGGAACGCGCGGTTCCGGCAACGATCTTCATGGCGGCCTCAAGATCGTTGGCCGTTAGGTCCGGCAACTTCACTTTGGCCACCTCTTCCAGCTTGGCACGGGAAATTTTGCCGACCTTGGTCTTGTGCGACATTGCCGAACCGGTCTCCAGCCCGATGGCCTTCTTGATGAGGACGGCGGCGGGCGGTGTCTTCAGGATGAAGGTGAAGGTCTTGTCCGCATAGATCGTGATCACCACCGGGATGGTAAGCCCCGGTTCCATGCCCTTCGTCCGGTCGTTGAACTGCTGGACGAACTGCGGCGCGCTTACGCCATGGGGACCCAAGGCGGGACCCACGGGAGGCGCCGGAGTCGCCTTTCCCGCCGGACACTGCAGCTTGGCGTAGGCGACAATTCTCTTCTTTGCCATAGACACTCCTTCGTGGTATGCCGGCGGCTACCGGCGACGAACTTCAGCCCCGCCAAGGGCCGAATGTCCTTCCACTGCTTATATTTTCTCCACCTGCAGAAGATCGACTTCCACCGGCGTGTTTCTCCCAAAAATACCGACCATCACCTTGAGCTTGTTCTTGTCCGGATAAACTTCGTCGATGACCCCGGTAAAGGTCTCGAAAGGCCCGTCCGTGATCTTGACCTGTTCCCCCGGGGCAAAAGTCTGCCTCGGGCGGGCCGACCATCCGCCCTTTATCTCCCCGGCCTTATGCAGAATGGCACGGGCCTCGTCACTGGAAAGTGGCTGGGGCTTGCGTCCGGAAGGGGTTCCCACGAAACCGGTAACCCCCTGGATGCTCTTCACCTTGGAACAGGGAATCTTCCAACCCAAGTCCACGTCCGGCAGGTCCATCTCGATAAGAATGTAACCGGGGAGGAACTTCTTGGTGGTAGCCCGCTTCTTACCGTCCCTGACCTCGACGACTTCCTCGACCGGAATCCTCACGTCCCGGACCACTTCCTTGTCCAAGTCCCCGGAATCGAGCATCATGCGGATTGTTTTTTCTATCTTGTTCTCATAGCCCGAATAGATATGGAGAACGTACCAGCCTGTAGCCATCTTTTCCCTTTATGCGGGGAGTCCCCTAGAATATCGCATCGATGCCGAGCAGAAGGAGAAAATCGATGAGACCCAAGACGGCGGCCACGACAAGTGTCGAGATCAGTACGACTTTGACCGAACTGATCACGTCTTCCCTGCTAGGCCAAATCACCTTCCTGAGCTCGGCATACGATTCCTTGGCGAACTGAACCAACTTTCTCATCATCCCCCCGTTTGCCTACCGTTTACGGCCCACGGCCCATACCCCACGGCACCGACTCTTCTCCGGCGGAACCCCTGCCGGATTCAGGCGCAGCAGGTTTCGAACCCGCGACCTGCGGTTTTGGAGACCGCCGCTCTACCAACTGAGCTATACGCCTCGTTCAAAAAACCGGCAACGCCTCAAACCGACACTGCCGACCCGCCTACTTTATCTTGGTTTCCTTGTGGACAGTATGCTTCCGGTCGAAGGGGCAATACTTCCTGAACTCAAGTTTCTCCTGGAGATTCCGCCGGTTCTTGCTGGTCGTATAGTTACGCCGCTTGCACTCGGTACACTGTAAGGCGATAAGCTCGACCGCCGTTTTCTTGCTTGCCATACCTCAACCCCTTATACGATGCCGGCTTCGGGCCGGACATCCGGATTTGCCGGGGCAGACGCCCCACGTTTCAGCCCTCGACCGGAATCGAACCGGTGACCTTATCCTTACCATGGATACGCTCTACCGACTGAGCTACAAGGGCAAGAACGATCCCGCCCGACTACCAGGCCGGACACGCCCAACCTGAACCAAGCATACTAAAAACGGAAAATTTGGTCAAGGGGGCACCGGCCCACCCTGCCGGAGGACTTCCGGGCGGGAATCTTGGGTCGTCCCTCCTCGTCTTTAGGCCCCTCCTTTTAAGGAAGAAACCTTCGGAAAGGAATCGCTTCGGGAAGGGGCCCCTTCGGGAAGGGGGGAATCGAACCCCCGACCTTCTGCTCCCAAAGCAGACGGAATACCGCTATCCAACTTCCCGTCTCCGCCACTGTATCAGCTTGGAGGGAAAGGGACAAGGGCGGATTGGATCGGCGTCGCAAGGTGCCGCGCTTTGGTTGGCGGCAGATGCGGGGCGTTACGGGGTGGAACCCCGTTCGGGGGGTAGCCGGAGACTTGCGTAGCGAGGCTCCGGCTCAGGGGGGCTTGGCCCCCCCCATGGTAAAAATCGGTTTCCGTGCGTATTGCCGGATCGCCTTGAACAACGGCGGGTTTTGGGGACATACTGGGCCGATGGAGATTCGGGGAGATGGCCGCCGGGAGGAGAAGACGCGGCTGATCAGGGCGGCTTCGCTTACGGCGTTGGCGGGGAATGCGGTGTTGGCGACGGCCCAGATCGTCGTGGGTTCCCTCTCGGGGAGCCTTGCGGTGATCGGAAACGGGATCGATTCCTCGACCGACGTGGTGATTTCGATAATGACCCTCGTCGTGGCCCATGTGATCGCCCGGCCGGCGGATGCGGGACATCCCTGGGGGCACGGGAGGGCGGAGACGGTGATGACCGCACTGCTTTCCTTCGTGCTGTTTTTCGCCGGGGGGCAGCTGATCGTCAATTCGGGGCGGGAGATTCTCTTCGGGGCGACCAGGCCGGTACCCACGATGCCGGCGCTGCTGGTAACCTTGGCGGTGATCGCCGGCAAGCTGCTCCTGGGCCTGTCGCAGAGCGCCTTCGGCAAACGGGCCGGGTCGCCGATGCTCCGGGCCAATGCCAAGAACATGTACGCCGACGTGCTGCTTTCGCTCGGGGTGCTGGCCGGGCTGGGCTTTTCGATGATCTTCGGCATCGGGGTGATCGATTCCTGGGCGGCGGTGGCCGTGGGCCTGTGGGTGATCAGGTCGGCGTTGGGCATCTTTATGGAAGCGAACACCGAGCTGATGGACGGCGGTTCCAGTAGGGAACTGTACAAGACCGTCTTCGACGCGGTGAAGGCCACCGAGGGCGCATCCCGCCCCCACCGCGTGCGGATGCGGCGCATCTCCGGCTTTTGGGACATCGACCTGGACATCGAGGTCCACCCGGAAAAGACCGTGAGCGAGGCCCACCTCATCGCCTCCGGAGTCGAGGCGAACATCAAGGCGCAGGTAGAAAACGTGTACGACATCGTCGTTCATGTGGAGCCGGCGGGAAACGAGCAGGAGGACGAGGGCTTCGGACTCTGCGAGGATGATTTTGAAGGCGATCCGGGCCATCACCGGTAGCTTGGATTTCGGGCTTTGCGAAGCAAAGTCCTGCCCGCTTACCCCGGGTGCCCCAATCATGTTGGCCCTCTCATAGTTCCGCCGTAGTAATCCATGATTCTTGGATTCCTGATTCCGACTTCCGCCGTAAAGCCCGACGGCCAAAGCGTGGAGCGGTGCCGTCTTCCCACGGAGGACGGCACCGCTCCCTCGTCCAATCGGCCCCGCCGATTGGACCGTCTTGCCCATTCCCCCGAAAACTGCTACCTTCAACTATCGCCCGGAGGCTTTTCGTGTCCAGTTTCGATGATTTCGACTACAACAAACCGATGTCGCTGAAAACTTGGGGGAAGATGATTCCGTTCATCCTGCCCCAGAAAAAGATGCTCGCCGGCTGTGCCGCCCTGATGCTGTTCACCGCGGGCATCGACGTGTGTCTTCCCCTCATCCTGGGGCTGGCCATCAGCCGCAACATCGTTCCCCGAACCACGGATGGCATGTGGGGGCTGCTGACGGCGGCTTTCTTCCTTATTAGCGCACAGGCGTTCTCGGTAAGGTTCTTCATCGAGCTGGGGATCAGGGTGGAAACGGCGATCAGTCGGGCCATCCGCGACGCCGTCTTCTTTCATCTGCAAAAGTTAAGCCTTTCGTACTACAGCAAAACGCCGGTCGGTTTTATGATGGCCCGAACCACTTCGGATACCGGCCGCATCGGCGACATCGTCGCATGGGGGCTGATCGACTTCAGTTGGTCGGTCTTCTACTGCCTGGGCGTGCTCATCGCGATGTTCGTCATCCACTGGAAGATGGCCCTGATCGTCTGCATCACGATTCCCCCGCTGTCCGTCCTCACATGGTTCTTTCAGAAGCGGATATTCACGATGAACCGCACCCTGCGCAAGCTCAACTCGAAGATCACAGGGGCGATGAACGAAGGGATTACCGGGGCCAGGACGGTGAAGGTGCTGGTCGCCGAGAGGCAGAGCTTTACCGAGTATTCGGCGATCACCGGCGAGTACCGGCGGAACGCGAGGCGGCTGGCAAGGCTCCGGGCCATTTTCGTGCCGGGCATGCTGTTCATCGGTTCGGTCGCGATGGCCGCGGTGCTGGGCTACGGCGGATGGGAAATCACCGTGATGGGGGCGAACCTCGCCGTGCTTGCCGTGTTCCTGCAGTACGCCAACGGCTTTTTCGATCCGGTGCAGCAGATCGCCAACGTCCTTACCGAATTCGTGGCGACCCAGGCCAACGTGGAGCGGGTAAGCGGGCTTCTGGAACAGGAACCGGACATCAAGGACCGGCCGGAGGCAATCGAAAAGTACGGCGACGTTTTCAATCCCAAGCGTGCCAACTGGGAACCCCTGGTCGGCGACATCGAGTTCGGCGACGTTACCTTCCGGTATCCGGGCACCGAGGACAACATCCTGGAGAACTTCAACCTGGAGGTCAAGGCCGGAACCTGCGTGGCCATAGTCGGCGAGACCGGGGCCGGAAAGTCCACCCTGGTCAACCTCATCTGCCGTTTCTACGAGCCGACCGAGGGCCGCATCCTCATCGACGGAGTCGATTCCCGTGAGCGGACCCAGCTCTGGCTGCACGACAATCTCGGCTACGTCCTGCAGGCATCGCACCTGTTTACCGGCACGATACGGGAGAACATCCGCTACGGCCGGCTGGAGGCCACCGATGCCGAGGTCGAGGCGGCGGCCCGGACCGTCCATGTCGACAAGATCATCGCGAGGCTGGAATAAGGCTTCGATACCGAGGTCGGCGAGGGCGGCAACCGGCTTTCCTCCGGCGAGAAGCAGCTCATCGCCTTTGCCCGCGCCGTCCTTGCCGATCCCCGAATCTTCATCCTGGACGAGGCGACCAGCTCGGTGGACACCGAAATGGAAATGCTCCTCCAGCAGGCGATTCAGACACTCCT
>WQZW01000036.1 GCA_009780545.1 Treponema sp. | reverse complement strand
TTGGTTTTTGGGCAGCGACCCCTTTTCGGCTAGATTAATTATTAGGCAATGCGCGGCCTTGACCTTTCCCGCCGTATCGGGCATACTTATCGGAGAAGGGCAAGGCAGCCTTTCACCAGACCAACTGTAAGGAGAAGCCGAAGTGCCCTGCGGAAGAAAACGAAAGCTGCGAAAGATAGCCACGCACAAACGCAAGAAAAAGTTGCGGAAAAACAGGCATAAGAACAAGAAATAACGGACCGGATGCGATGCTTGACCATGGCTCCCTGCTTTCGAGCCTTTCCGGTCCCGCCGATCTCAAGCGACTCCGGCCTGCGGAACTTGAAAGGCTGTCCGGCGAGATCAGGGAGAAGATCGTTTCGACCATGGCCCACAATGGAGGGCATCTTGCCTCCAATCTCGGCGTGGTCGAGCTGAGCATCGCCCTGCACCGTGTTTTCGAATCCCCTAACGACCGCATTGTCTGGGATGTGGGGCATCAGTGCTACGCCCACAAACTGCTTACCGGCCGGCAACACCTCTTCGACGGCATCCGCAAGGCCGGCGGGATTGCCGGATTCCCGAAAAGGGAGGAAAGCCCCCACGATGCGTTCAATACCGGGCATGCCTCGACCTCGATCTCGGCCGCATTGGGAATGCTTGTCGCCAAGGACCTTGAAGGTTCGGACGGCAGGGCCGTTGCGGTAATCGGGGACGGGGCGCTTACCGGCGGGCTTGCCTACGAGGCCCTTTCCCACTGCGGTCATCTGAAGCTTCCTTTGATCGTGATCCTCAACGACAATACCATGTCGATAAGTCCCAACGTGGGCGGTCTGTCGAAGTACCTCAGTCGGCTTTCGATGAAGGCCAAGTATCAGAGTTTTCGTCGGAGCTTCGATTCGATGGCGAAAAAGCTTCCTTTTATAGGGGATTTTTTCTTCGAATGCGTGCTGCGACTGAAACGGGCGGTCAAGGCGGTATTTTACTTCGACAATTTTTTTGTCGATCTGGGCTTCGAGTACGTCGGCCCGATTGACGGGCACAATATCCGGCTGCTTAGCCGGGTGCTGGCGGACGTGCGGCAACTCGGGCGGCCGGTGGTCGTGCATGTGCTGACACGAAAGGGCAAGGGTTATTGTTTTGCCGAGGACGATCCGGGCAGCTACCACGGGGTCGGGGCCTTTTCGGTGGACAGCGGGCTTGCCGGCAAGTCCCGGGATACCGGGGCCGGGAAGAAGGCGCCCACCTTTACCGAGGCGCTGGGCACGGCGTTGCTTGAGGCGGCCGATGCCGACGGACGCATCGTGGCGATCACGGCGGCGATGGAGAAGGGTACCGGGCTTTCTGCCTTCAGGAACCGTTACCCGAAAAGGTTCTTCGACGTGGGCATTGCCGAAGGGCATGCGGTAACCTTTGCCGCCGGCCTTGCCAGCCAGGGCCGTAAGCCCGTGGTCGCAATCTATTCCACCTTCATCCAACGCACCGTGGATCAGCTGATTCACGACGTGGCCCTCCAGAACCTGCCGGTGGTGTTCGTCCTTGACCGCTCCGGCTTTGTCGAGGGGGATGGCGAGACCCATCAGGGGCTTTTCGACATCGCTCTGTTCGGGAGCATTCCGAGGATGACGGTTTTGGCACCTTCGGGCGAGGCCGAACTGCGGCTGATGCTGCGGTACGCCCTGGAGCTTCCGGGGCCGGCGATGATCCGCTACCCGAAAAGCGTCTGTCCGCCCGAGCTGCCGGAAATGGCGTTGCCCCTCGAACCCGGCCGGGGCGTTTGGCTGCGGAAAAACCCGGAAAGCCGGCTCTGCCTGGCCTTTTCCGGGAGCAGCTTTGCCGAGGCGAACCGGGCGGCGGAACTCCTCGGCGGGGAAGTCGATCTTTACAATATCCGTTTCCACAAACCGGTGGAGCGGGAACGGCTTGTCGGCCTGATGAATTCCTACGATGCGGTGGTCTTTGTCGAGGAGGGAATTCGGCCGGGGAGCTTCGGGGAGTATGCCCGGTCGCTGGCCCATGAAATGAAATGCCGCGCGGGGATTCTGGCGCTTGCCGCCGACGAAAGCTACGCCGATTCGGGGAATGCCCTGGGAACCAGCCCGCAGTTGCTGGCCCGGGCGGGGCTTGACGGGGAGGGGATCGCGAGGCAGGTACGGGAATGGTTGGCCCAATGAACAACCCCGCCATGAATGGCGGAGTTGTTCATTGGGCTGGGGAGCATTTCCATCCTCCCCGGAGGATGGAAATGCTCCACGCATCGGCTGCGGGGAATAAAAGTCTGGCGATTACCTGTTGGCGGGTTAGCCCGGAATTGCCGCTTTGCGGATAAGGGTGAATATTTGCGGAGAAAACTCCACGCCGTAAAGGCGGGGGCGTTGCGGGGGCAGCGCCCCCGCTCGGGGGGTAGCGGAAGAATTGCTACGTGCCAAGGGCACTCCGCAATTCTTTTGGGAGTTTTGCAAGGCAAAACTCCACGCCGTGATGGTAGCAAGTCTGGAGCGAAGGGGGGCTTGGTCCCCCCATGGATGAATTGGATATGTTGATACTGTTTTACACACGGAGGTTGGGATGAACGAGGTGATGAAGGCGGTACGTTTCCGCCATTCGTGCAGGGCTTTTCAGGCGGGTCGGGCGATTCCGGCGGAGGTGCTGGACGAGATTGTCGAGGCGGGGAGGCTGGCGCCTTCCTCGCTGGGGATGCAGCCCTGGCATTTTCTGGTGGCGGCGAAGGCGGAACTGAAGGCGGCGTTGGCCGAGGCCTGCGGGAACCAGCCGCAGATACAGGGCTGTTCGCATTTCGTGGTGCTGTTGGCACGGAAACCGCACAATTACGAGGCGGGGAGTGCGTTGATGAAGGAGATTTTCGAGGCCGGGAAGTTTCCACCCGAACGCGCGGCCTTTGTCGCTTCGAGAATCGAGGCCCTGCAGGACAAGCTCGGCTGGGCCAAGTGCCAGACCTACCTTGCCGGGGCCCAGATGATGTTGGCGGCGGCGGGATTCGGGGTGGACGGCTGTCCGATTGCGGCATCGAATCCCTCAGGGGAGGCGACGGCGATCGCAAGGCTGGTTCCGGGGTTTCCCGTAGCCGATTTCGAGGTGGCCTGGAATATCGCTTTCGGGTATCGTTCCGGGGAGCAGCCGGTGCGGTTTACGCTGCCCCGGGAAAAGACGGTTACGGTGATTTAGGTCGGATGCTCCCGGAGATCGGGTTTCTCCGGGAGCGTTTTCGGTCTCGGGTTACCACCAACCGCAGCCGTTTCCTCCCCATCCGTAAGAGCCCCCGCCCCAACGGCCTCCCATGCGGCCGCCGCCCGGGGTCGCTCCGTTGCCGAACCTGCCTCGGTTGAAGGCGGACGGGCCGGAAGTATTGCCGGATTGGTACCAATCGTACATCTGCACGATGCTTTCCCGTTCGACGGGGGCCACGATGCCGCTTGCTATGGCCTGGTCGAGCCGTTTGGTGAAGGCTTCCCGGGCCAGCATGGCACCGTTCGTGTCGGTCATCAGCCGCCAGGCGATTTCCCCTCCGACCCGGCCCGGAGGCTGAGCGGAACCGTCCTGCGTGAACGCCGTCACGCCGACCGCAACCATAAGGGCTGCGGCGAAAACCATTGCGATCAACTTTTTCAACTTTTTCTCCTTATCACGTATCGTGATATTACATCATACGATATTGATGTGTAGAAAAAATGAAGATCGCAGGCTTTTTTTGGAAATTGAGAAAATATTTTTGCGTGCTCAGTCCTTCATTCCCAGCAACGATTCCGCCGCATCGAGCACGGTCTCGCTCGGACTGTGCTGGGTCCAACCGAGCAGGCGTTCGGCTTTTTCGCAGGTGTGGGAATACTCCCGGTCCAGCATGGGGACAAGCGGGCGAAGTCGCGGGACGAATTTCGCCAGCAGCCGAACGGCAAAGCCGGAAAAAATTTTCGAGGGGATTTTTCGTTCCGGATATTTTTCGCGGTAAAGCCGGGCCACTTCCGGCATGCGGATCGTCCGGCTTGCCGCAAGGAAACGTTCGCCGACGGCGGCCTCGCTTTCGAAGGCCAGCCGGTGCAGGACGGCGAGATCGCGCACGTCGCTGGTCTGGAAAGGAATGTCGATCAGCTTGGGCATTCCGCCGTCAAGCAGGGCACGCAGAATGGCGTTCGAGCTGATGTTGTCGCCGCTCATCACCGGGCCGAGGACCGCGCCCGGAAGTATCGTGGTCAGTTTGAGGCCGCGGTTTTCGGCGAAGGCCCAGGCCGCGCGTTCGGCGGCAATTTTCGAGAGGCGGTAGGGGTCCAGTTCGGGATTGCCTTCGTCGCTCCAGTAGGATTCGTCCAGCACGATTTTTCCGGATTTTGCCGGAGGTGTGGAAGCCGCCTGCGAGGACGTCATCACGATCCGCCTTACCCCGGCTTCTTCCGCCGCGGTCAGGACGTTCAGGGTTCCGGTTTCCGCGACGGCCCGGAGTTCCGCCGCGGATTCCCGGCCGGTTCCCAACGGCGACGCCACATGAATGATTCCGTCCGTGCCGGCAATGGCCTCGGCCCATCCTTCCCTGGAAGTAAGGTCCGCCGGAAAAACGCCGAACCGGGAAAGGTCCGGTCCGGCGACAAATCCCGCCAGCGTTTTCCGCAGGCCCTCCGATCGGGCAACGTCCCTCACGCTCGCCCGAACCGCATATCCGCGGTTCAGGAATTCCGCCATGATAAATCCCGCTATGTACCCGGTGCCCCCGGTAACGACAACCGTTTTTTCCATACCGCCTCCATTTTTGCAAAATAAATTAAATCAGATCACGAAAACCAATTCGGATAATGCGAGGATATTTTCCATGCAAACTTCCACGGCTCGAACCCGCATGGACAGTTTGGCCCGCTTACAGCAGGGCGACGGATCGGGTCAAAAGTCCGACGAACTTTTCGGCGGCTGCGGCCGCGGCCTGTATTACCTCCTCGCCCGAGATGGGTTGTTCCAGGATGCCGGCGGCGAGGTTGGTGATGCAGGAAATCGCCGCCACCCGGATTCCCGCATGGTTGGCCACGATCACCTCAGGCACGGTGGACATTCCCACGGCCCGACAACCGAAGGACCGGAAAAGCCTGATCTCCGCCCTGGTCTCGAAGCTGGGCCCGGAGTAGCCGAGGTACACACCCTCGGAAAGGGGGATTCCCAGTTCGCGGGCGGCCTTGAGGATGGTCTCCCGCATGCCGAGGTCGTAGGCGAATGACATGTCCTGGAACCGGGGGCCGGGTCCCTCGTTCGGGCCTATCAGGGGATTTGCCCCCATGAAGTTGATGTGGTCGTTGATCAGCATCAGGTCGCCGGGGCTGAACTCGGGGTCCAGCCCGCCCGCGGCATTGGTCAGGATCAGTTTTTTGATGCCCAGTGCCCGCATCACCCTGATCGGGTAGGTCAGGGTCCGCATGCTGTGGCCCTCGTAATAGTGGAAGCGGCCCTGCATGCACAGGACCGGTCGGCCTGCGAGCCTGCCGGAGACGAGGTTGCCCCCATGGCCCGGGGCCGTCGGCACGGCGAAGTGGGGAATCTCCCGGTAGGGGAGGACTCGGGCATCTTCGAGCCGGTCGGCAAGGTAACCCAGGCCCGAACCCAGCACCAGGGCGATTTCCGGGCGGGCCGCCTCCGCTTTCGGGAAAAGTCTTTCGACGACGAACCGCGCGCTTTCTTCCGGACGCTCCTGCAACATAGGTTTCCTCAAAAATGAAAATTGATTTTAGCATGGAGGGGGGCCAAGCCCCCGATCCAATCAGCCAAAGGCTGATTGGATTTAGGAGATTTGCAAGCAAATCTCCACTCTTTTACGCACCATGCGGGGCCAAGCCCCCTTTCGCTCCAGGCTTGCTACCGTTACCGTATGGAGTTTTGCAAAGCAAAACTCCTAAAAGAATTGCGGAGTGCCTTCGGCACGTAGCAATTCTTAAGATTTGCGGAGTGCCTTCGGCACGTAGCAATTCTTACGCTACCCCCTGAGCAGTGCGCGACTGCCCCCGCAACGCCCCGCCTTCGTTCCATGGGCCCGGTTCCCCAAGCCCGTCATCGGTACGGACGATAGACCAGTTTCGCCTCGGTCGCCGCGATCACTTCCTCCGCGGAAAATCCCTCCAGAACTTCCCGCAGGATCAGGCCGTTCGGGGTAACCTCGATGACGCACATTTCCGTGACGATAAGGTCCACCGCGGAACGGGCTGTCAGCGGCAGGGTACAGGATTTGAGGATTTTCGGCTCGCCCTTTGCCGTGTGTTCCATCGCCACGATCACCTTTTTCGCCCCGGTCAGCAGGTCCATCGCGCCCCCCATGCCGGGGACGAGCTTTCCGGGGATCATGTAGTTGGCAATGTTGCCCCGTTCGTCCACCTGCAGGGCGCCGAGAACGGTAAGGTCCAGATGCCCGCCGCGGATGATCCCGAAGGAAGTGGCGCTGTCGAAAAAACAACCCCCGGGCAGGATCGATGCCGGTTGCCCTCCTGCGTTCACGATGCCGGAATTTTCGTCCGCTTCCCCGGCAGGTCCGAGGCCGACAAAGCCGTTTTCCGAGTGGAGCAGTACCCGCACGCCTTCCGGAATGAAGGCCGGCACCCTGGTCGGAAGGCCGATGCCGAGGTTCACCAACTGGCCGGAGCGGAGCTCCTGCGCGACCCGTTTTGCGATACGGTCCTGCAATTGTTCCTTATCCATTGCTGCCTCCGACGAAAATATAAGTAACGAAAATGCCGGGGGTGATCACGGTATTGGGATCGAGGCCGCCTTCGGCGACAAGTCCGCCCGCCTCGACGACGGTGATTTTTGCCGCCGCCGCCATGACGTTGTTAAAGTTGTTTTCGCTTCCCCGGTACACGATATTGCCGGCCATGTCCACCCGGTGTCCGTAGATAAGGGCGACGTCGGCAAAGAGCGGTTTTTCCAGCAGGTATTCCCTGCCGTCCACGGTCAATTTCTGCTTGCCCTCCTCGACGAGGGTGCCGATTCCGGTGGGGGTAAGAATCCCGCCGAGGCCGAAACCGGCGGCCCGGATGCGTTCGGCCAGGGTTCCCTGGGGGACAAGCTCGACCTCGGTTTCGCCCGCGGACATCTGCCGTCCGGTTTCCCGGTTGAGCCCGATGTGCGTGGCGATTATTTTTTTGAACTGTTTGTTGACGACGAGTTTGCCCACGCCGACTTCCGGCATCGCCGTGTCGTTGCAGATCAGGGTGAGGTTTTTTCTGCCGGATGCCAGGAGTGCGTCCAGCAGTTTTACGGGCGATCCGTTTCCCATAAAGCCGCCGACCATCACCGTGTCGCCGTCCTTGACCAGCGACACGGCCCGTTCAAGTCCGATGATTTTGTCCATGCTACCTCCGCTCGATCAGTGCGGCAATTCCCTGTCCGCCGCCGATGCAGAGGGTGGCGATTCCCCGACGTGCCGAACGCCGTTTCAGTTCGTGAACGAGGGTAACAAGAATTCTCGCACCGCTTGCGCCGATGGGATGGCCCAGGGCGATGGCACCGCCGTTGACGTTGACCGTTTCCGGTTTCAGGCCCAGCGAGTCCGTCACGCAAAGGGCCTGGGCGGCAAAGGCCTCGTTCGCCTCGAACAGGTCGATGTCGGATACGCCGAGCCCGGTTTTTGCAAGCAGTTTTTGCGTCGCAGGGATAGGGCCGGTTCCCATCACCGAAGGATCCACGCCGGCACTTGCGGAGGCGGCGAAAACGGCCAGCGGCGCAAGCCCCAGTTCCAGTGCCTTGTTCCGATTCATCAGGACCAGGGCGGCGGCCCCGTCGTTGATTCCGGAAGCATTGCCGGCGGTTACCGTGCCTTCCTTGTCGAAGGCCGGGCGGAGCTTGGCAAGCCCCTCGATGGTAAGGCCCGAACGGGGATATTCGTCGGCGGAAATCACCAGGGGATCGCCTTTTTTCTGGGGGATGACCACCGGGATCATCTCGTCGGCGAACTTGCCGGCGGCAATCGCCGCCTCGGCCCTGTTCTGGCTGGCAAGGGCGAACCCGTCCTGGCGTTCCCTGGAAATGCCGTATTTTTTGGCGATGTTCTCGGCGGTGATTCCCATGTGGTAATTGTTGAAAACATCGGTAAGGCCGTCGTAGACCATCGGATCCAGGAGTTTTCCGTCGCCCATGCGCTGTCCCCAGCGCGCGGTTTCCAAAAGGTAGGGCACGCGGCTCATGTTCTCGGTGCCGCCCGCGACGACGATTTCCGCTTCGCCGGACGCGATGGCCTGGGCGGCAAGCTGCACGGCCTTGAGCCCGGAACCGCAGACCTTGTTCACGACAAAGGACGGCACCTCAACCGGGAGGCCGGCGCCGACGGCGACCTGCCGAGCCACGTTCTGCCCCAGGCCGGCGCCGAGGACGTTTCCGAATATCACCTCGTCCACCTTCCCCCCGTCCAGGCCGATTTTTTCAAGGGCCGCCTTTACCGTGGCCGCCCCGAGTTCCACCGCCGGCACGTCCTTGAACGCCCCCCCGAAGGAACCTATCGCCGTCCTTACCGCCGACACAATCACGACATCGTTCATCATTTTCTCTCCTTGCGTTTTGCCGATTTAAACTTTTTCCATTGCCGCAACCCGCTGTGACAAAGTCGGGTGCGTATGCTCCAGTATGACAACGAACGGATGCGGTACCAGGTTGCCCATATTTTCCCGGTACAGTTTTTTGAGTGCGGAGATGGCCGTTTCGCTGCCGGCCTGTTCGACCTCGAACGCATCCGCCTGATATTCGAATTTGCGGGAAAGCGCATTTACCGGAATCTGCAAAACAAGACTCACCGGTGCGATCAGTATGAACAGAACGTAAATGCCGAATGCGATGTTGGCATCCCCGAAACCGAATGCCCGGGATATTGCCGGAACCGTAACGACAAAATATGCCGCAAACATTATTATCCCCATGGTGAGAATAGCGAGCGGCATCCGTTTCAGGATATGGCGTTTCTTGGCGTGCCCGATCTCGTGGGCAAGGACGGCGACGATTTCGTCATCGGTCATCTGTTCCGGCAGCGTGTCGAAAAGCCCGATGGTCTTGGTCTTGCCGAAACCGGTGGCGAAGGCATTGGCCTTGGTGCTTCTCTTCGATCCGTTTACCATGTAAATTCCCTTCAGCCTGTAACCGGTTTTGTCGGCCATCGCCCGTATCTTGGTTTTCAGTTCGCCGTCCTCAAGCGGGGTGAATTT
>WQZW01000035.1 GCA_009780545.1 Treponema sp. | reverse complement strand
TTCCGGCGCGCTGATGAGCAGCTCGGCGTTCCTCGTGCGGGCGTTGGCATTTTTGGCAGGATCGTAGACGATGCCGATTCCCTGCAGGCCTTCCAGCACCTTTGCCCGGATCACCGTGGAGAATTCCCCGACCCCGGCGGTAAAGACCAGGGCATCGACCCGCCCCAGGGCGGCCTGGTACGCGCCGATGTACTTCTTGATTCGGTAGGCTTCCATGCTCTGGGAAAGGGCCGCCCGTTCGTCGCCTTTGTCGGCGGCGTTTTCGATGTCGCGGCGGTCGGTGTACTGGCCGGTGATTCCCAGCAGGCCGGACTTTTTGTTGATCGCGGCATCCATTTCGTCGGTGGTCATTCCGGTTTTCCGCATAACGAAGAAGGGCAGGGCTGGGTCCATGTCGCCGGAGCGGGTTCCCATCACCAAACCTTCAAGCGGGGTAAGGCCCATGCTGGTGTCGAAGGAGCAGCCGTCCTTGACGGCGTTCACCGAGGCGCCGTTCCCGATGTGGCAGATGATCGCATTGGTTTTGAAGGGATCCCGGCCGAGGAGGACGGCGGCCCGCTTTGCCGTGTACAGGAAGCTGGTGCCGTGGAAACCGTAACGCCTGACGTGGAACTTCTCGAACCATTCGTAGGGAACGGCGTACAGGTAGGTTTCCGCCGGCATGGTTTGGTGCCAGGCCGTGTCCATGATGGCGCAGTGCGGCACTTTCGGCAGCACTTTCTTGGCCGCCTGGATGCCCATGATGTTCGCCGGCACGTGCAGCGGCCCCAGGTCCTTCACCTCGTCGAAAGCGGCCATCGCCGCATCGTCCACGACGACGCTCTTGGTGAAGCGCGTCCCCCCATGCACCACCCGATGCCCCACGGCCGTGATCGCCGACATGTCGGCGATCACGCCCTTTTCCTTGTCGGTGAGAAGCCGGATGATCAACTCTACCGCATCGGTATGGGCCTTGCAGTCGTGCTGTTCGGTGATCTCGTCCTTGCCCTTCACCTTGTGCTTGATGAACGAGCCGGGAAACGTCACCTTCTCCACCCCGCCGACCGCCAGGATGTCCTTCGCATCCCAGTCGAAAACCTGGTACTTCACCGAGGAAGAACCGCAGTTGAGGGTCAGTATCACCATGTGCGACCTCCTTGAATTCTTTTGTATGAAAGCATATTAGGGATTATATCAGCTCCGGGGAAAAAAATCCAGATCCGTGTGATGTGGGCACGGCATGCGTTCTTATTCCGTCCCTGAACCCGGTGGAGTTTGCCTTGCAAAACTCCCGGATGCAAATCATTGGGTTTTCACCTTTTGTATCCAGTCCACTATATCGTTCTGCATTCTTGATATTTGGGAACGGGTTGTCGGTCCGTGCGCCATGTCTTTGTAGTAGATAAATTCAAACGGTTTTTCGGGCAGATTTTCCTGGATGTGCCTGGTAGACTCGACCGCGACATTAAAATCCTTCTCCCCATGTATGAATAGAACGGGGATGTCAACATCCTTCCAATAATCAAACGGATCAAATTCCATGAGGCTTGTAAGCCATCGTAATACGGTACCGTATTTATCTACTTCGACGGAATCGGCCCGGCCCTCAGTCCTCATGTCGTAACTATCAATCATATAAGAATAAGCTTTTCTGTACCGTCTTGGAGTTATTGTCGAAGCTTGCAATAGGGAGTACGAATCATATACAGGAAGCCCGCCACCGGCAATAGAGACGATGCCCTTTACCTTTTCTCTCTCTTCAATTTTTGCGTAAAGAAGAGGCATGATAATCGCACCTTCCGACGAACCGATCAGGAAGATTGACGTAAAATGCTTGTCCTCCATATAACGATTGATGCTTTCCGCATACATATCAATAAGATTTTCCAAAGTATAGATCGAACGCAGGTAGAGATCATCATAATAGACACCGGAGTTTATCGAGGCTCTTGCTGTCGGGTCCCGCTTCCATTTTTCCAGAACAATAAGCGTATGTTCCTGGTTCAAAGGCTCGAACAATGCTCCTGCCACCCCCGTGTATAGCCATATCCCCAACTGTTTGCGTCCCAGGGTCGAACCCCACCCGCTTCCTTCTATGTCTATCACCAAAGTATCCGCGGACAGATTTCCCATCTCGTAGACAAAGGCGTTTTCGTAGTCATTGGTCCGCATATTCGGGTAGATTGTGGCACAAGATACCAAAAGCAATGCTACTGTAACGGAAAAAAGTAGCAGGCTGAGCCTCTTACAAAACTCGGTTAGTTTTGCCGAGGCTACGCAGTTTCTCGCCCTATGGGCTACGAAACATGCGCTTTTTAGCGGTTGCACTTGCAAACCTGAAGTTTTGCAAGTGTCTCGGCTGATTTTATTTTTACTCATGGTGCTATGATACTATAACCGGTATTTTTTGTAAAGATATTTACGTTTCCGAAAAGCCTAAAACCGAAAGGTCGAATGAAGGCTATCCGTCTCGGGGCCCGGCCTCTTCGTCCACCGTAATGCTTCCGTCGTTATGAAGGATTTTTCCCTTTAACGCAAGTTCCCCTTTCCGCCAATCCCACACAATCCAGGCGGCAATGACCGCAAGAAACGAAGAGCCGACAACCGTTGAGGCAACGATCCGCAAAATTTCGGCTTCCCTAACGCCACGGAAAACCGCTTCGTCAAATACCCTGACCGCTACCATTGTTGCCACACAAACACAGCTCCAGATCAGGATATACTTTTCCTGCTAACGCCGCCGTTTCCCCTACATATCCGCCTGTCGAGCTTGAAACATACGGCAAGGGAGATCAGGGCAACGGCAACGAAACCAATCAGCCGGAACGGCATGGCATTCTCCAAAAACAAAGCCCCATAACCCGGGAACCGCCGAGGCCTTTTTGAGCTGGCGGTTCCCGCGATCACGGGGCCTTGAAGTTCCGCCTTATCAGGTGCCCTGCGGGCTTGCCGGGTAAGGCGGGGCAACGAACGGGCGACTAGAAGGGCCGCTCCGCCAGGTACTTGTACTCCCTCCAGGTACGCTCCACCTGAGCCCTGGCCTTGTTCATAAGGCTGTCGGCACGTGCCGGATCGGAGACCCTCAGGCTGCTGAAGCGGTTTTCCTTGTACATGTAGTCCTCGAGCGAGGTCGTGGGATCCTTGGAGTCCAGCTGGAAGGGATTTTTCCCCTGCTCCTTCAACCGCGGGTCGTAGCGGTATAGGGGCCACAGCCCGCTGGTTACAATCGTTTTGCCCTGATCCAAGCCCTTGGACATGTCGATGCCGTGGTTGATACAGTGTGAATAGGCAATGATCAGCGAGGGTCCGTCGTAGGCTTCCGCCTCACGGAAGGCCTTGATCGTCTGGGCCATGTTTGCGCCCATCGAGATCTTGGCGACATAGACATGGCCGTAGCTCATCGCTATCGCCCCCAGGTCCTTCTTTACCGCTTCCTTGCCGGAATAGGCGAATTTGGCGATGGCCCCGATGGGGGTCGCCTTGGACATCTGGCCGCCGGTGTTGGAGTAGACTTCGGTGTCCATGCAGAGGAGGTTGACGTTCCGGCCGGATGCCAGCACATGGTCCACGCCGCCAAAGCCGATATCGTAGGCCCAGCCGTCGCCGCCGAAGCCCCACACCGACCGCTTGATAAGGTTGTCGGTCAGGGAGAGCAGCAGTTTCGCCGTTGGTCTGGCATCGCTTTTAAGCAGGGGTTTCAGTTCATCGACGTCCTTTCGTTGCTGTTCGATGGCGGCATCGGTTGCCTGGTTGTTGCCCAGTATTCTGTCGATCAGGGCCGGGGCGATTCCCTCGGCTTTGGCCTGCAGGGCCATTTCCCTGGCATGGACGGCCATCTTGTCGCAGGTAAGCCTAAACCCGAGGGCAAACTCGGCCGCATCCTCGAAAAGGCTGTTGGCCCAGGCCGGTCCGCGCCCGTCCTGCCTCGTCGTGTAGGGCGTGGTGGGCAGGTTGCCGCTGTAGATCGACGAACAGCCGGTGGCGTTGGCGATAAGGGTGCGGTCGCCGAAAAGCTGGGTAATCATCTTGATGTAGGGCGTTTCGCCGCAGCCGGCACAGGCCCCGGAGAACTCGAACAGCGGTTCCTTGTAGGCCAGCGCCTTGGGCGTGGTCAGCTCGCCGGCCGGAGGCGTTTCCGGCAGGGTCAGGAAGTAGTCCCAGACCGCCCTGCTTTCCTCCTGGAACTTCTCGTCCCCGGCGTACTGTTTCCAGGCAAGGGCGCCTTCCTTGACCTTGGGACAGGCGGTAAGGCAGAGACCGCATTCCAGGCAGTCCTCCGGCGCGATCACCAGCGTCGCCTTCTTCCCCTCCTCCGCCTTGGGCTTGATCTCGGCGGCCCGGAAGGTTGCCGGGGCTTTGGCAAGATCGCCGTTCGAAAGGTCCTTCATGCGGATGCAGGCATGAGGACAGACGACGGTACAGATACCGCACTGGATACAGGCATCGGAGCCCCAGACGGGGATGCGCTCGGCAACGCCGCGCTTCTCGAACTTGCTGGTTCCCACCGGGAAGGTCCCGTCATCGGGGATCTTGCTTACCGGCAGGCTGTCGCCTTCCTGGATCGACATCGTTCCCAGTGTTTCCCGAATCCAGTTGTCCTCGGCCGTAACGAAGGGCTTCTTCATGTGGGCGGTTCCGGCGGCCTGTGCCGGGTAGGCCACTTCCTCCATGGCCTGGAGGGAAACGTCAACCGTTCGGAAGTTCTTCTCGACGATTTCCGATCCCTTCCTTCCATAGGAATGCTCGATATGTTCCTTCATCAGCCTTTGGGCATCTTCGACCGGGATTATCCCCGAGATTTTGAAGAAGGCCGCCTGCATAACGGTGTTGATTCTCCTCCCCATACCGGTCTCGCGGGCGATCTCGGCGGCGTCGATCACGAAGAACCGGAGTTTCTTCTCGATGATGATCTTCTGCACTTCTACCGGAATGTGCTCCCAGACTTCGGCCGCCTTGAAGGGGCTGTTCAGGAGGAAAGTTCCGCCCTGCTTGACCTTTTTCAGCATGTCGTAGGTTTCCACGTAGGAGAACTTGTGGCAGGCGAGGAAGTCGGCGGTGTTGATCAGGTAAGGGCGTTTGATCGTTCCCTTGCCGAAACGGAGATGGGAGACGGTAAAGCCGCCTGACTTCTTGGAGTCGTAGGCGAAGTATGCCTGGGCGCTGAGTTCCGGTTTTGCCTCGCTGATGATCTTGATCGAGTTCTTGTTCGCGCCGACCGTGCCGTCGGAGCCGAGCCCGTAGAACAGCGCCTCGCTGAGGTTTTCGTCGTTGATGACGAAGGCCGGGTCGTAGTCCAGGCTGTTGTTCTGTACGTCGTCCCGGATTCCCACGATGAAGCTGTTGGTCTTCCTGCCGGAAAGGTTGTCGAAAACGGCCTTGACCATGGCCGGGGTGAATTCCTTGGAGCCCAGCCCGTAGCGGCCGCCAAGTACCAGGGGCGTGCCGGAGAAGGGGGCGATGTTCGTGGTCTGGGCTTCGGCAATCGCCGTGCGGACATCCTCGTACAGGGGTTCGCCCACCGCACCCGGATCCTTGGTCCTGTCAAGAACGGCGATGGACTTCACCGTTGAGGGAAGCGCCTTCATGAACATTTTGACGTTGAAGGGCCGGTACAGCCGTACCTTGACCAGACCGAGCTTTTCGCCCTGGGCGTTCAGCGTGTCGATGGTTTCCTCGATGGTGTCCGCCGCCGAACCCATCACCACGATAACCTTGTCCGCATCCCGTGCGCCGTAGTAGTCGAAGAGATGGTAGGCGCGGCCGGTGAGCGTGGCGTACTTGTCCATCTCCGCCTGCACGATGCCCGGTACCGCATCGTAGTACTTGTTGACTCCTTCCCGGCCCTGGAAATAGGTGTCCGGGTTCTGCGCCGTGCCCCTGATGCTGGGTTTTTCCGGGCTGAGCCCGCGGGCACGGTGTTTGGCTACCAGGTCGTTGTCGACCATTTTGCCCAGCACCTCGTAAGAGGTTTCCTCGACCTTCTGCAGCTCGTGGCTGGTCCGGAAGCCGTCGAAGAAGTGGAGGAAGGGAATCCTGGCCTTGAGGGTCGAGGCATGGGCGATGACGGCCAAGTCCATCACTTCCTGCACGTTGTTCGATGCGAGCATGGCCCAGCCGGTCTGCCGGCAGGCCATCACGTCCTGGTGATCGCCGAAGATGGAAAGGCTCGACGTTGCCAGTGCCCTTGCCGCCACGTGGAAGACCGTGGGGGTAAGCTCGCCGGCGATCTTGTACATATTGGGGATCATCAGCAGGAGGCCCTGCGAGGCGGTGAAGGTTGTGGACAAGGCCCCGGTGGCGAGCGCGCCATGCACCGCCGCGGCGGCTCCGGCCTCGGACTGCAGCTCAGCCACGTCCGGGACGGTGCCCCAAAGATTTTTGCGCCCCTGGGCCGAAAACTCCTCGGAGAGTTCGCCCATCGGGCTCGAAGGGGTAATCGGGTAGATTGCGATTACCTCGCTCAATGCGTGGGCAACGTGCGCGGCCGCACTGTTACCGTCGATCATAACCAACTTTTTCTCGAGCATATGTGTTCCTTCTTAATAGGTAAGATAATGACATTATAGATGTAAAACATCCGAATTGCAACCCTTGGGCTAGGGAACCGCCGATCAAACAGGAAATTCGGCGATTCCCCTGGTTCCCGTTCCGCTTCTTGATCGATGTTCTTTGGGGAAAACATATTTCGGTAAGGCGGTCCGACAGGGAAACGGGCCCGGAGATCTGCGCGGCAAATCTCCGGGCCACGGTGGCCGGTTAAAATTTCACGGTTCCCGACCTGCCAAAGGCGGATCGGACCGTCATTGCGAGCAGGACTGCATCAGCCGAACGAAGCCGGATAGCCTGGTCTGGGCCTGGGCCAATTGCGAGGACAGGGGATTGTCCTTGGAGACGGCGGTGAGTTCCCGCCAGTTGACCAGTTGTTCCGGATGCTTCTTCAGCACGTCCTCCTGCAAGGCCTTGATATGCTTGCTGAGAATCGAGAATTGGGCCACGGCCTGTTCCAGGATGTCCCGGGCGCTCTCGTTGACGTTCTCGATCATCGTGTTGATATGTCGTGTCTGGGTCGGGTCCCGGTCCACCCGAATGATCGCCGCCTTCAGCCTGGAACCGCTGGCCCCGTCCACGGAAAGTTCCTCGTCCAGGCCGGCGACCTGAGCGGCCAAGCCCAGTATCTGGTGCAGGGCCTCGGACATCTCCTTGGAGGAAGCGTTGCTCGTCCACTGTCCCCGAATCAACAGCAGGTCGCAAAGGTCGTGAATCCCCTTGTCGACGTAGTCGCTAAGGAAACTGGAAAGGTAGTTCAGTCCTTCCGCATAGGTAAATTCGGGAAAGTCCCGGTTCTGGTACATCTGGGCGCGGTCCACGACGTAGTTCTCCAGCCGTACCAGGTCGTCGCTGTCGAAGATTTCCTTGACAAGTTCGTCCACCTTCTGTTGCTTGTCCTTGCTATTGATCATGTCGATGCAGGCCTGGGCCTTCAGGGTTTTCGCCTCGATCCACTGTTCGGCGATATGCTCGTCCGGAATCCTCGGTTTGCATATCCAGACCGGGTTCTTGATGCCGTACTGCACCATTAGAAGGAGAATTTTTGAACTGATGACGTCCTGGAGTCCGACAACCATCTGTGCAAACTGGCTTTCCGATATAAGTTCCTCGCCGGAACAGATCTTCAGCAGTTTGAGCAGAGTCTTCCAGTCGGATTCCGGGGTGATTCCGGAAGCGACGGCCAGGAAATCGCTGAGTTCCCGCGCGATGAGTTCGATCTTGACCGACGAGAACTTCGGCGTTCCGGAAAAGGTGCCCTCGGTAAAGGTAGGGTCGAACTTGCGGAGCAGGCCCGGATAGTCGAAGTTGACCAACTGGAAGATAAGGAGGATCATGTTGTGGCAGCGGTTCACCCCGTTGATTCGGCTCTCGTTGAAACCGGAGGCAAGGGCCTGCATGTCGCTGCGTATCTCGGCGATCAGGTCGTCCGGTGCCATGGACTTGGACCGCATCTCGATGGATTGGGGATGCAGCCGTTTGACCGTCTCCACGATGGGAAGGTCGATGAACGCCTCCATCACGATCTGCCTGAGCTGGTGCATCTTCGAGGTATCCCGCAGGAAGGTTCGCAACGGGGATACCATCTTGAGCAGCGAGAAGAAGAAGCCGGCCATGGCGATGTCGGCCTCGTCGGATTTCGGACGGAAAAAGCGGGCGTACTTGTTTTCGCCCAGCTCCTTGTGCCTCTGCTGCAGGACGATTTCCTTGTCGCTAAGGTTCTTGTCCCCCGAAAAAATCGAAAATACTTTCCCCACAAGGTCTTCTGCCATCATTTCCCCCTCAAATAACTTTAAAGCATTCTGAAGTAAATTTCAACATACCCGGTGTAAAAGCGGTAAGCGGGCGGAGATTGGCCCGCCGCCCCCGATTCTCCTGTCGTCTTGAAACTTAAGTTCAATGGCTATAGTATGTCGTAGGAGCGGGTTGGAACGGTGTTGATTGAAATAGAGGACCTCTGGAAGACGTACCCGATGGGCAACCTGGAGGTACATGCGTTGAAAGGGGTAAAGCTTTCGATTGCCGAAGGGGATTTTGTCGCCATTGCCGGGCCCTCGGGGTCGGGCAAAACCACGCTGATGAACATCGTCGGGCTTATCGACGGCCCGAGCCGGGGAAGGCTGGAGGTGGACGGGCGGGCCGTGGGCAGCCTGGGCCGCCGGGAGCTGGCGAGGTTGCGACGGGAAAGCGTGGGTTTCGTCTTCCAGTCGTTTAACCTTTTGCCGGTGCTGAATGTTTTTGAGAACGTGGAGCTGCCTTTGGTGATTGCCGGGAAGATACGTTCCAAGGCCGAACGCCGGGAACGGGTTTCCTATCTCCTTGAGGAGGTGGGACTTACCGAGCGGAGCCTGCACCGGCCGGCGGAGCTTTCCGGCGGCCAGCAGCAGCGGGTGGCCATTGCCCGTGCCCTGGTCGCAGGTCCCCGCATCGTCATCGCCGACGAACCCACGGCCAACCTGGACTCGGAGACCGGCGGACGGGTGCTGGACCTGATGAAGAAGATCAACCGGGAGGAGAAGACGACGTTCATCTTTTCCACCCACGATCCCGGCATTTGGGGAATGGCCGACCACGTCGTCTTCCTCCAGGACGGGAACATAAAGTCGGAAGAGAGGCGTTGATGGTTTTTTTCCTGGCACTCCGCAACATAACCCGGAACCTAAAAAGCAGTGCCATAGTCGCCCTCCTCATCGGCATCATCACCTTCCTTTTTTTCGTGGGGAACAGCATTACCGGCCAGGCCGGGCGCAGCATACGGGAGGCCTACATCGAAAGCCTCACCGGCGACATCGTGCTTCAACGGGCCGGCGACGTCACGATGAA
>WQZW01000034.1 GCA_009780545.1 Treponema sp. | reverse complement strand
GAGACCCCGACGATCGCCGCCTTTTCCCGCAGGGATTCCTCGACGATCCGCTCCTCCGGAACCATCACCCCGAGGTCCACGATCCGGTATCCGTTGCAGGCAAGAACCACCGCGACGATATTTTTGCCAATGTCATGAACATCGCCCTTCACCGTGGCAAGGACGATGGTTTCCGCTGAGGCAACTGGGGCATCGGTTTTTTCCATGAACGGTTCCAGGGCGGCGGCGGCTTTTTTCATCACCCGTGCGCTCCGGATCACCTGGGGAAGGTACATGTCGCCCTTGTCGAAACGCCGGCCGACCTCCTTCATCCCGGACATCAGCGGACCCTCGACGATTTCCAGCACGGTCCTTTTTGCCGTTCCGGAAGCGGCCCGGAGTTCCAGCACGTCGCTTTCGATATGATCGTCGATGCCCCGAATCATCGCATGGGCGATGCGTTCCTCCACCGGCAAATTCCGCCAGGAATCGTTTTGCCGGCTTGTGTCGGTCGTCGAGGGGCCGGCCTTCATCCCCTGGGCAAGTTCCAGAAGGCGTTCGGCGGCATCGGGATTGCGGCAGAGAATCAGGTCCTCCACGGCGGTCCGGAGCGGCTGCGGAATATCGCCGTAGGCGGTCAGGGCCGCCGGATTCGCGATGGCCATGCTCAGGCCGGCCTCGATCGCATGTTTGACAAAAACACTGTGCATCACTTCCCTGACAACGTTGTTGCCACGAAAGCTGAACGACAGATTGGAGATGCCGCCTGAAATATTCGCCCCGGGGCAGTTTTCCCGAATCCACGAACAGGCGCGGATAAAATCCAGGGCGCCGGAATCGCTTTCGCTGATTCCGGTGGCGAGGGCAAGGATGTTGGGATCGATAACAATATTCGCAGGATCGAATCCGCTCTCGGCCAGAAGCCGGAAGGCGCGGCCGGCGATCTCGATTTTCCGCTCGAAGGTAGTCGCCTGGCCCCGTTCGTCGATGAGCATGACGATGACGGCGGCCCCGTAACGGGCGACCAGATCGGCACGGCGCAGGAATTCCTCCGGTCCGTCCTTCAGGGTGATGGAATTGACCAGGCCTTTGCCCTGCAGTCGCTTCAGGCCGGTCTCGATGACGTTCCAGTCGGAGCTGTCGATCATGAAAGGAACGTTTGCGATCTCCGGATCGGAAAGGGCGAGGTCCAGAAAGGCGGCCATCGATTTTTCCGAATCCAGCATCGCGTCGTCCATGCCGACTCCCACGATCGCCGCCCCGTCCTCGATCATCTCCCGGACGAAACCGAGAGTCTCCCCGTATTTTTCCTCGCTAATCAGCCGCAGGAATTTCCTGCTTCCGGAAACGCTGGTCCGCTCCCCGATTATCGTCAGGGCGGAAGCGGAATTGCCGGTGTCAGTATCGTTGACACAAAGTTCCTTCAGGCCGGCAAGGCGGAGTCCGGATTTTTTTGTCCCGGCCTCCGGCATTCTCGGTTTGCGGCCTTTCACCCTTTGCGCGATGGCGGCGATGTGGTCTGGCGTGGAACCGCAGCAACCGCCGACGATGTTCACCAGGCCTTCCCGCAAAAAAACCTCGACGTGGTCGGCCATCGTTTCCGGCGTTTCGTCGTAGGTGCCCAGCCGGTTGGGCAGACCGGCGTTGGGATAACAGGCGACCAGGCAGGGCGCGATTCCGGAAAGCGCGCGGAGGGGGGGCAGGAGTTTTTCCGCCCCGAAGGAACAGTTGAGCCCGAGTGCCAAAGGCTTGGCATGGAGGACCGAAACGACGAAGGCCTGCAGCGTCTGGCCGGAGATCAGCCGGCCGGAATCGCCTGCGACCGTGGCGGAAATGATCAGGGGGACGTCGGCGCTTCGTTCCCGGAGGAGGGAACCGACGGCAAAGATGGCGGCCTTGGCATTGAGGCAGTCGAAAACGGTTTCCAGCAAAAGCAGGTCCGCGCCGCCGTCCAGGAGTCCCCGGGCATTGTCGCGGTAGGCGGCGACCAGCTCGTCCCAGTAGATGCTCCGTTTGGCAGGATCCTCGACATCGGGCGAAAGGCCGGCGCTTTTGCCGGTGGGACCCATGCTGCCGGCGACGAACCGCGGCCGCCCGGCCGTGGAAAAATCGTCCGCCGCCTTCCGCGCCAGCCTTGCCGACTCCAGGCTGATCCGGTAGGCAAGCGCGGAAAGGCCGTAGTCCGCCAGGGAAACCGCCGTGGAGTTGAAGCTGCAGGTCTCGATGATGTCGGCCCCGGCGGCCAGGTAGTCCCGGTGGATTCCGGCAATGGCCGCAGGCTTGGTCAGGCAGAGGAGGTCGTTGCAGCCCAGCAGGGGCGTGTTACTGTCGGCAAAGAGATCGCCCCTGAAGTCGGCCTCGCCCAGGCCGAGGTTCTGTATCATCGAGCCGGTGGCCCCGTCGAGGACCAGCACCCGTTCCGAGGCGATGGCCCGAAGGCGTTCCCGTATGGTCATAGAACATTGTAGTTGATTGCCGGTGGAGGTTCTAGCGGGCGAGAGGTTCGTTTTTTGGGAAAGCAATTCAACATGGGGAAAGCAGAAGTCCCGCATTTAATGACAAGATACCCCTTCTCCTGCCAAAGTCGGTTTCCGTACTCAGGTTCCATCCGCTATAGGCATCGGAAACAGGCGGACATGTGAAGCCCGGAAACGGCTTCCCGCAGATCAGCCCGGCGGCCGGATCCATTCTCCAAGTCCAATCGGCCCATGCCCGATTGGACAGGCCAAAGCCGGAAAATGCCGCCGGCCTAGACCGGCGGGGTGGAGTTTTGCGAAGCAAAACTCCGAGTCCAATCGGCCTCCGCCGATTGGACAACCTAGGGCTTGACGTTGAGGATAAAGATCACTTCCGGCCGGTGGTAGCTCTCGGGTTTGCTTCCGTACGACAACGCGCCGTATTTTATGCTGAACACATGACGGCCGACAACGGCATCCTTCGTGATGTCCAGCACGAGTTGCCCGGATGCCCTGAAAGTTGCCTGGGTATACCCCACGGACGACTCCTCCTCGATCACGCCGACTCCTATGGACGTGTCGTAGAATACCGAAGGATCGGCGTCATAGAAGCCGGCATCCGTGTTGATCAGGAAGGGGAGCCCGGAATGGGAGTACATGTGGAACAGGTAGCCGTTTACCGGCAGGATAACTTTGCCCTGGCCCTTGGTCACGGTAAGTACCCCGTTCAAGGAGCCGTCGTCCGGGCCCACCACCAGGAAGGGGCCTCTGCCCGAATCCTTCCAGGTCATCGTAAAGCCGACGCTCAGGTCGCCCACCCGGATTGCCGGCTTACGGGTGGGGGTATTGGTGACCAGGGGAAGACCGACTAAGCCGAGGGTGCCCGAACCGGTACCGTCGGCCCGCGCCTCGAACCTTGCGATCGTCTCTATGCGTAACCCCTGAAAGATATTCCCTACCGAACCTCCGGTGCTGGGCAGTCCCAGGGTAGGCTGAAGTTCCGGATGGAGAAAGCGGGCCCCGAGGATGAGGTTTGCCGGATCGTCATAGGCGATGGGCAGTCCCTGCCAGATGGGGAAGCCTTCGTTCCCTTCCTCCGGTCTTGAGGGGGTAATCGTCAGTTCCTGCACGTACAGTTTGAAGGTGCCGTACACCTCGGAATTGTTGCCGAATTCCATCCTGACGTCGTAAACGCCGGCCTGGGTTTTCTCGTCGGTGGACAATTCCAGGTTGCCCGTCCCCGTTCCCGAGCCGGCATCGTAGCCGATCGAACCGGTCACGGTAACGCCCGAAGGCAGGCCGCTAAGCTTTAGCTCCCCGGTATTGTTCCCGAAGTTAAGGTTCCCCGTCCCGTCGTACTGGGCGATGCTGACCGGCATGGTCCTTGTTCCCGCCGTTCCGGCCTGGAACGCCGTATGATTGTAGGCCTGGCTGACCTGCAGCGAGCGTACCTGCAGCTCGATTCGGGTACTGGCCCTGCCGTCGTCGAAGGCCACGGTCAGGGGATACTTTCCGGCCGGAACGTCGGTATCGACGAAGAAGGTCAGGTCGCCGGAGCCGGAGTTGTTCTGGTTGCTGTAGGCCACCAGCCCTCCGATGCGGATGCCGGAAGGCAGCGTGCCGCTTTCCGGGGTTACCCGAATCTGCGAAGGGGCGCCGGAACCGAAGTCCAGGTAGCCGTTCCTGCCGGTAAAATTTTCGACGTCGATCTTTACGTCCAGGCGGCCGCTCCGCCCGTACTGCGCCGTTCCCCGCATAGGGCCGGCCGCAAGCCGTGCCGGGCCGTAAACCAGAAGGTCGAACGTCCCTTCGGTGTTGCCGGAATTCGACCGTATCTTCACCGCATACGTTCCCGCCTTAACTTCGGGGGCCGCGTTCAGGATCAGCCTCCCGTCCCCAAGCTCCCGAACCGGGTCGTACTGGAGGGAGGATTTGCCGTCCACGGAAACGCCTGTCGGAAGGCCCGTTACCTGCAGGTCGGCGGACGTGTCCGTACCGAAACTCAGATTTTCGCCGGCATGGAAACCGTCAATCACCACGGGAACGCTCGTCGCCATCCCGGACTCGCCCTGCTGCAGGTATCCCTCCGGAGCCCCTATCTTGAGCTTGGCCACGGGACGGACGCGCAGGAAGAAGGTGCCGGAAAAGCTGCCGTTCCTCGTCTTTACGGTAACCTGCTTCTCCTCCTGCCTCACCTTCTCGTCCGCCGTAAGTTTGAGCTTCCCGGTGCCGAGGTCAATCCCGTTATGATCGAGAAAGGAATCCGGGTCTATCGCCACGTTCGCCGGAAGCCCCTCCACGACAAGGTCGGCCCCGGAGCCCGCAACCCCGAAAGTCAGCCGGCCTGCGGCGTAGAAACCGTTAAGGGTGATCGGAATCTCCGCCGAGCCGCCGACGTTCTCCTGTATGGTGCTCTGGGGGCTTCCGATGTCAAGCCCGGCCCTGGAATGCACCGGCAGGACGAAGGTATCCAGGATAAGGCCCATGCTCGACTGCACGACCACGGTATATTCGCCGGAAATAACCGCATTCCCGGCGGAAAGGTACAGGATGCCTTCCCCATACCCGGCGGCATGGTAGATGCCCGAATCTTCCTCTATCAGGACGTTCGGGGGAAGGCCCAGGACGAAAAGGTCGGCCCCGGAATCGCGACTGTTGCCGAAAGTCAGCTTCTTGTCCGTCGGGTGGTGATGGCCCTCTATGGTTACCGTAACCTCCACCGACCCGCCGACGCCGGCCTGCATGGTGCCGACCGGTTCGCCCGCCGTCAGTATGGGCCCTTCCCCGATGACGAGGGGAATCCTCGCCTTGGAAGATCCGGTCCTCGTGCTTAGGGTAACGGTATGCACGCCCTCGCGGGCCTTGTTGTCGCCCACCAGGTTGAGAAAGCCCATTCCGGAAAGATTGTTCCCGTACACGAAGGTAGAGGCATAGCTCACGGTCTCGGGGATACCGGTGATGATAAGATCGCTTCCGGAATCCGGGGGGCCGACGGTCAGGTTGCCCAGGGGATGGTAGAAACCGGTGAGCGAAAGGGGAACGGTTATCTGGCCGCCGAAGCCGGCAACGATCGCGCCGGCCTGTTCCCCGGCCCTGAGGTGGGTTCCCACCGGGCCGAAGACCGTGGAAAGGAAGCTGCCATGTTCGGCCTTTGCCGCAACGACCCTAAGGTAGCGGCCGAGATCGGCCGGCTTGGTAACGTACTTCTGAACGGTGCCCCCGGCTATGGGGACAAAGTCTTCGGGCCCGTTCGGTCCGGAGCGCTGCCATTGGAAGAAGAAATCGTCGTAGGAGCCGACTTCCTGCGATTCGCCGCTCCCGTCGAAGTCCTCGAAGATGCGGGCCCACAGCTCTTCCTTGACATCCGGCCAGCCTTCGACCATGAGGGCAAGGTCCTCCTCGTTGATGTCCGGATGCTCTTCGGTAACCGGCAGGGTGATCAGGAAGGATGGCGGGCTGATGATGCCGCCGTTGTAGTCGTTGTCGAAGGCCACCACGGTGAAAGCGGTCCCGAAATCCTCCTCGCCGAGGCGGTATTCCGCCCGGTTTTCCCCTATGGGCCTGGATTCCCCGTTCCTTTCCCGCCGCCAGTGGAAGGTATGCGGGCCGTTTCCGTAATGGTCCAGCAGGTCGTCGATATTGGCGACGAGAATGTCCCTGCCCAGTACCGGCACTTCATGGGACGTCGCCCGGCCCCCGGCTCCTTGGGCATCCAAGGGAACGACGTCGATGTCCACGCTGATCTCGACGCTCAAATTGTCCGGTCTGTCCTCCGGCACGGCGAAACAGGCCCCGAAAAGGGTCGCGATGAAGGTCGCACCGGTTCCGATAACCCGGGCCTGCGGAAAGATTTTCATGCTCGCCACTCCTTTTGGTGTATCGTCCTTGAATCTGCATGCCGATACGGGGCATACCGGACGGGAACCCGCCCCGAACGGTATGCCCCGTATCGCCCCACAATGGTAACTATAGCACTTTCTGCCATAATGTGCAAGTATTACATGATCGGTATCGTCGGTTTGCAACTGTCGGCATTTGCCAGAAGGGGATTCATGGAAAGGCCGTAGTCGGCAAGGGAAACCGCCGTGGAGTTGAAGCCGCAGGTCTCTACCCGTTTGCTTTCTAAGCTCATGAGGGGATTCGCAGACCGAGGTCTGACCCCCGCGCCCCGGACTTGCTACAATTACGGTGTGGAATTTTGCGGCGTAAAACTCCACAAAGAATTGCGGGGCGCCCTCGGCACGTAACAATTTTCATAAAAACTCGAAGAATTTTTAACCACGGAGGACGGGCCAATCCACCTGCGGCGGATTGGCCTTGGAGTTACACGGAGGAAGAAGGAAGCGGAGGCTTGTGTCTTTCAACCCGGCTTCAAGCGGGTAATTTTCGCTCCGGAACCATAGGTGGGATGCTGGAGATCGAAACTCCGTGTACTCCGTGCAACTCCGTGGTTGATTCTTTTTTCAAAATTATTCGTGCATCCGCTATGGACAGATAAACTCAAACCTGCTACCATGAACAAATGGCAGATTACGGCGGCATACAAAAAGAGGAAACGCTGAAAGCCCAAGTGTTCGCGGATTTTTTCGGCAAGGCCAAATTCTCCTACGAGCCGAACATCGACAATATCGACTTTATCGTAACCGACGCGAAACTGCAAAAGGGCGGCGTTTTCAAGCATCACTTTCTTTGGGCGGAGGCGAAAAAGGGAGTGCAGGATGTTCCCACGATGCTTACCCAATTGGTGCTGACAATCAAAAAGACCTACGACAAAGGCGACCAGCTTCCGCCGCCTTACATTGGTTGTTTCGACACGCGGAAAATTGCCTTCGTGCCTTTCCACGACATACTGCCGATTTTTGCCGAAAGCGATTTTAACTGGAACGTTACTCCGAGCAATCACGACAGCCCGGATTTTCAGAAGGCAAGGCAGAAAGTTTCCGCACTTGTGCTGAAAAACTTGGAAGTTTACAACTTTGATGAAGACAGAACCGAAATAATTTCTTTTATCAACAACAATTTAACCGCCGGAACTTTTTCCGCAAAGAACAGGATAACCAAAAATAATTTTGTTCATATCTACAACAAGTGGGTAAAAGATGTGAAGCCTTCGATTAATATACCGAAGGACGAATGGCTTGAACTGAAGTCGCAGGGAATTCTTGACTGCGATTTTTACCGTGCGGATATGATGAGCAGCGAAGGTAACACTATCACCGAAAAGCTGAAAATCATTCTTGAAAAGGATTGTTACCAGCTTCACGAAAACATAAAAGGCAGACTGTTTTCCACCGTGATCGATTTTGCGGACGGAGGCGTGGCGTATCGCCGTTTTTGGAACAGGTACGAGCGTCCGCCCGAGCAGGAATACCAGCAGTACATTATCGACCGCAGGGATTTGCTTGTTCCGCAGAATATACGCGAGGTGAAAGGCTCGTTTTTTACTCCGGCGATCTGGGTTGAAAAATCGCAGGAATATCTGGAAGCGGCTTTCGGCAAAAACTGGCAGGACGAATACGTCGTTTGGGATTGTGCCGCCGGAACCGGAAATCTTCTTGCCGGTCTTGTAAACAAGGACAATCTCTGGGCATCGACGCTTGATCAGCCGGACGTTGATACGATACATGCACTGATTGACGACGGTTTCAACCTTTGGCACGAACAGGTTTTTCAGTTTGATTTTTTGAACGATGGTTTTGACAAATTGCCGAATGCGTTGAGGGAAATTGTCGAGGATCCCGAAAGACGCAGGAAGTTGATTGTGTATATTAATCCGCCGTATGCGGAACACGGCACCCGTGCAACGGTGGTTGGAACGGGCGAGAACAAGTCAAAGGTTGCAACGGAACACAAAATTTACAATCTGTTTAATAAATACGTTGGCACTGCGACCCGTGAGCTTTTTGTGCAATTTTTCCTGCGTGTGTACAAAGACATTCCAGGTTCAAAGTTAGCCTCTTTTGGCAAACTCAAATATATCACTGCCGAGAATTTTATAAAATTTAGAGAATATTTCAAGGCAGAATATAAAACAGGATTTATTTGCCAGGCTGATACTTTTGATAACGTCAAAGGGAAATTCCCTATTGGCTTTTTAATTTGGGATTTGGATACTAAACAAGAAGTCATTGCTGTGAAGACAGATATATTATTAAGTAATGAAGATGTAACAAAGTGTTGGAATGATGGAAATAAATTATTTCGTCCTGTTAGAAAAAAAACGTTGATGATAGATTGGCTTAGAGATTATTACGACAATGAATCTGAACATATTGCTTGGTTGCGTGTTAATGGTCCCGATTTTGCAAACAACCAAGGTGCCTTTTTTACATCCAGCCCTTCAAAAAATGATGTTCTGCAACATTTTATTATTCAGATAACCAGAAAAAATATTCTGGAAATGTGCATATACCTTGCCGTACGCCATTGCATAGATGCAACATGGCTTAACGACAGAGATCAGTTTTTGTTTCCCAATGATGATTACAAAACTGATGCTGGTTTTCAAAATGACTGTATTGTTTTTACTCTTTTTCATGGACAAAACCGTGTTTCAGTTAATTACGGCGTAAACCACTGGATTCCCTTTACCGAACAGGAAGTAAACGCAAAGGCCAAGTTCCGTTCAAACTTTATGAGCGGCTACCTAAAGGGAAAAACCTTTAGCCCCGAGGCACGGGCGGTTCTGGATTCCGGAAGGGAGCTTTGGCGTTACTACCACGCAAAAATTACCGGCAACCGCACGGCTTCGACGGATGCGTCCTTTTACGACATACGCGAATTCTTTCAAGGTAGAAACGAAAAAGGCACGATGAGGCAAAAGTCCGAAGACGAACGGTACAACGAACTGATTAAAGACCTGCGGGGAAAGCTGGCTTTGCTGGCGGAAAAGATACGGCCCAAGGTTTACGAGTACGGGTTTCTGGTGGAG
>WQZW01000033.1 GCA_009780545.1 Treponema sp. | reverse complement strand
TGAACCGCATCCTCGCCCCGGCCTTCTACGCCCAGAGCGACGCCCGCTCGCCCACCGTTGCCGGCATCGTTTCCTTCGCCGCGAACGTCGTCCTTGCCGCGGTCCTGGTCGGCCCCCTCCGCGGGGCCGGCATCGCCCTTTCGCTGACCCTGGCCGGCGCGGTCAACACCGTCGCCCTCTTCGCCCTCCTCGGCCGCAATCCCCGTGTCGAGGCCTTCCGCGCCTTCGTCGCCGCTTCCCGTTACGTGTTCAAACTGCTTCTCTTTTCGGCCCTTGCCGTCATCCCGGTCCTCTTCCTCTCACCGGTCCTGGCCGACTTCTTTTCGGGCGGCGGAAGACTGTATTCGCGGGGCATTCCCCTGGCGATCAACGCCCTGGTCTTTGCCGCCTTCGGCCTGGCGTTTTTGGCCCTGAGCCGGGACCGCCACCTGAGGAGCCTCCTGCGGAGGAGGGGAAGGTGAGGGGAAGGGAGTTTCATCCCGGGGAACCGCCGAATTTCCCGTTCGATCGGCGGTTCCCTAGAATTCCAGCCTCCAGGACAGCGTGTACTCGGGCTTTTCCGGGAAATCCTTCCAGCTTGCCTTGGCCCCCAGGCGGGCGCGTCTGAAGCGGGCGGAGATGCCGAAGGAAAACTCCAGGGCGTCCTCCTCCTCCGGGTACGGCATGAAGGCCCACCTGGCCCGGAACCGGAGGATGCCGGGAGACCAGAGCAGCTCGGTACCGAGCTTCAGGGATTCAAGCGGGCCGAGCGCGCCGACGAAGGGGAAGGGGGAGGGGACGCCGTCGACCGGGCCCTGCCACTTCAGGACGGGCGAAAGGGAGATGCCCAGGGGATAGGCCCTTGCCGCGGGAACTTTTCCCCGGGTCGGGGGGAGCAGGGCCGGGGGAAGGGCGAGTTCCGGCAGCCTGAGGGAAAGGCCCAGGGTCGGGGCCAGGCTATCCTGCACTTTCGCCGGATTCGAGGCGTTCCTCGTCGCCTTCAGGGAAATCCGGTCCGGACCGAGGGGAAAGCCGGAAGCGTCCGTCCCCGAAGGCGAACCGAATCGGTGGGAAATTTCGCCCGAACTCCTGTCGAAGGGTTCCCCGAAGGCCGGGGCCCGCAGGCCGTTTTCCGCCCGAAACAGGCTCCCCCGAGTTCCCCGCCGCTCGAGCTTCCCCGCCGTCCGGAACAGGGGGCCGGCAAAGGCGCCGTCCCTGCCCAGGAAACGTTCCTCGGCAAGCTCGGCGGCCAGGGACAGCGACCAGGGCCGCCGGTTCCCGCCCCCGATCCGCGGGGCGAACCTCGTCGCGGCGTTGCCGTAAAGGCCGGAACCGTGGGCAAAGGCCGAGGAATAGGCAAGGTCGGCGGCGAACAGGAAGCCCGGGGAGGTAATCCCCATGGCGGCTCCCGCAAGCCGGAATTCCCGCTCCGGCAGGGGAGGGCGGTCGCCGAACCAGGCGCTTCCTTCCTTTGCCGGAAGCTTTCCGCCTGTCGCAAAGCCTTCCAGGTGCAGGGAATTCCTTCCGGAGGAGGCACGGAGGCCGCCTGAAAACTCAGGACCGATTCCTTCGGTCGGGGAAAGGGCCGCCGAGGCGAAGCCCCTGAAGGCGATGCCGGCGACGGGAAGGTTCGGGCTTGCCAGGTACATGTACGCCGCCGGATTCCCGGTCGCCGAAGCCTCGGTACGGAGATCGGCGGGGCCGGAACGCCGGTTTTCCGCATAGGGCAGGGAACGCCCGGCCGGGGCCCGGAGCCGCCGGGCAAGGCCGGCCTCGTCAAGAACGCCGTACAGCAGCCTGGAGCCGGTGCCCGCATGGTACAGCCCGAAGGAAAACCCGCCGATGCCCTTGTCGGAAAAGTCCTCCCCGGTCGTCTCCTTTCGGAAGTCCAACGGCCGCCTGTCCAGGAACCGGGCCCGCAGCAGAAGCCCGGGCCCGGCCAGGCCGAGGGAAAGGTCCGCCCGGTTGCGGAGCATCCTGCTGTCCTCCCAGGAACCGGAATACAGAAGGCCCAGTGTCGTCCGGAAGGGCGGCTCCCCGAAATCCAGGGCCGCAAGCCGGGGGGAAACGGCCGGCGACAGGCAGAGAAAGGTAAGAAGAAGGAAGTGTTTCATGCCATGGGGACGGCGGGAATCGGAGATTTGCTTTATCGGGGGAGGGATTTTTGCGTCCTCCCTTTGCCGCTTCCCGCATGAAAAAGTATTTACTTCAAAAATAAATTTTTCTCGGTCGTAATCTTAGGGAACGGATTTCACCCACTACCCAACCCCCCGAAACCGGTATATGATCGGGTATGAAAACAAAAGTAAGGATATTGTCCGTCCTGCTCCTGTCGGCCCTGGTCCTGCCGTCGGCCCTGTTTGCCCGCGGCCGGGCCGATACCGGGGAGCTTTCGGTGTACGTGATCGGGGGCCCTTCCGGGGTCGGGATGATTCGGATGTTCGAGCGGCCTCCGGAGGTGCCGGGCCACAAGGTGGGGATGAAGGTGCTGGCCGGCAACGACCTTCTTGCGGCCTCCTTCCTCTCGGGCGAGGCGAAGATCGGGATACTTGCCCCCAACGTGGCGGCGAGCATCCATGCCTCCGGCAGGGACCTGCGGGTCCTGGCCGTCATCGGGAACGGGATGCTCAGCCTCCTCACTTCCGATCCGGAACTCAGGAACGTCGCCGGGCTCCGGGGCAGGACGGTGCAGGTCGCAGGCCAGGGAGCCACGCCGGACTTCGTTTTCAGGCGGATACTCGCTTCCAGGGGACTTACGCCGGACCGCGACGTTCGGCTGGACTTTTCCCTGGCGTACCCGGAAATCGCCCTTTCCCTCATTGCCGGCCGGATAGACACGGCCCTTCTGCCGGAACCCTTCGCGACCATGGCCCGGAACGGGAATCCCGGAATCAGGCAGGTGGCGGACGTTCGGGCGGAGTGGGAACTCGCCGGCGGGCAGGGGAACTTTCCCATGACGCTGTTGGTGGCGGACGGCGCCTTCGCGGACGCAAATCCCGAGGCCGTTGCCGCCATCCTCGACGCGGTGCGGGATTCCATAGAATGGGTGACGGCCAATCCCGCCGAGGCCGGGCTTCTGGTGCAGAAACACAATCTCGGCCTGACTTCCGAGGTCGCCGCGGCGGCAATTCCCCGCAGCAACTACGTGTTCGTCCCGGCGGCCGAGGCAAGGCCCTCCATCGAGGCCCTGTTCCGGATATTCATGGAATATTCCCCGGATTCCATCGGGGGCGGCCTGCCGTCCGATCGGTTCTACGGACAGAAAGACTAGGTGGGACGCAGGCTGCCGTGGACGCTCCTCGGCATTACCTCCCTCTTCGTCCTGTGGGAGCTGGCTTCCCGGCTGTACGGGGCCAGCTTCATACTGCCGGCCCCGGTTCCGGTGCTTGCCAACCTCGCTTCCCTGATGTGGAGCCGGGCCTTCCTCCTCGCCCTGGGGAACACCTTCCTCAGGGTGATGCTGGGAATCGCCGTGGCCCTGCCGGTCGCCGTCGCCCTTGGGCTTGCCGCCGGCCTGGACGGGCGGATCGAAGCCTTTCTCCGGCCGCTGTTCTCCGTGGTGGCCGCGACCCCGGTGATCTCCGTCATCCTCATCGCCTTCCTCCTGCTCGGTTCGGGGGGAACGCCGGTCTTTACCGCCTGCCTCATGGTCTTTCCGGTGATGGCGGCCAATGCCCTGGAGGGAGTCAGGTGCGTCGATCCCAAGCTGAAGGAGCTTTTTTCCGCCTTCGGCCTGGACAGGCGGGCAAGAATCCGCTTCCTGTACCTGCCCTCGCTTGCGCCCTTCATCGTGGGCGGGATACGGAGCTCGCTGTCCCTCTGCTGGAAGGTCGTGGTCGCCGCGGAGGTTCTCGTGCAGCCGCTTGCCGGCCTGGGCACCGGGATGCAGATGGCGCGGGCCCATCTGCGCTCGCCGGAACTTTTCGCCTGGACCTTCGCCACGATCCTGGCCGCCGCCTTCAGCCAGATCCTTCTTACCCGTGCCCTCGCCCTGTTCGGCGGCCGCTCCGGACGGAAAAGGTTTGCGTAGGATGAGGATATCCGCACGGAATCTTTCCTTCGGTTACGAAGGGAATCCCGTCTTCGAGAACCTGAACCTCGACCTTGGCCGGAATGAGGACGGAAGGCCCACGGTGATCCTGGGACCGTCCGGATGCGGGAAAACCACACTCCTCAAGCTTCTTTCCGGCCTTCTGAAGCCCGATTCCGGCACGGTCGAAACGGAGGCGGCCGGAAGGACGGCGTTTATGTTCCAGGAAAGCCGGCTGCTCCCCTGGCTTACGATTATCGAGAACGTGGCCCTGCCCCTCGAGAAGGAACTGGGAAGGCCCGAGGCCCGCATGCGGGCAAGGCGCTTCCTTTCGGAAGTTTTCCTGACCGAAAAGGAAAACGCCTTCCCGAACGAGCTTTCGGGCGGCCAGGCCCAGCGCGCCTCGATGGCCCGAGCCTTCGCCTGGCCGACCCGCGCCCTCTTTCTGGACGAGCCCTTCCAATCCCTGGACATTCCCCTCCGCCTGGAACTGATGGACGCCTTCCTGTCCCTGGCCGCAGGCGAATCCCGGCCGGGAGAGGGCCGGCTCATCCTTGCGGTAACCCACGAGGTGCGGGAGGCGATCTACATGGGGGGAAGGATCGTCGTCCTGGGAAAGGCCGGCCGGGGGACCGTCATGGACAGGCGGATCGACCTGGGTAGGGAGGAACGGGGCTACGGTTCGGGGCCCGCCGCCGAACTGGAGGGCGAGCTTATCGACTGCATGAAGGCCGCGTCCGCATAAAAAACCTGCGATTTTTCAAAAACCCTTCCGCGGACTAAAGCATTTTCGGGGTTCGGGCCATCCATGGGGAAGACGGTGGGTACCGACCGTCAAAAAACCTCAAGGAGCGAAAGATGAAAAAACTTTGTCCGTGCATGATGGCGATTATGGCGTTGGCGTTTTGGGCCTGTTCCCTCGATCTTGAAAGTACCGATGGCGGAACTCCCCGGGACGGACCGGCTTCCGAATTTTCAGGCGGGAATGCCGAGCCGGAGGGGAAGCCGGATACGGGGGAAAAAACGGATATCGGGGAGGGGCCGGATGTCGGGGAAAAGCCGGACACGGCGGAGGAGACGGAAGGCGACATTCCGAAGATGATGATCAACGAGCTGCGCACGGAAGCCGGCCGGAACAAGGTCGAGTTCGTCGAGTTCAGGATGCTTTCCCCGGGGAACCTTTCGGGGACGAAAGTTTCGGTGTACAAGAGCGGGGCGCACGCTCCGGCGGAGTTCGTCTTTCCGGCAAGGAAGGTGGCCGAGGGCGAGCTGGCGGTCCTGTACCTGCGGACGCCGGAGGACGGGGAGGCGGATTCCTCCGGGGATGCCCACAATTTCTGGCTGCCGGGTTCCAACAGCCACCTGAACAAAAACGGCGCCGTCTATGTCGAGGACAGGGAAGGCACGGGAATCTGCGCCCTGATGGTTTCGGAAAGCGCCGACCCCGCCTGGTGGGCCCACCAGGCCCGTTCCCACTTTGCCGCTCTCGCGCAGAGCTTTTTCGAGAAAGGCCTGTGGAAATCGGCCGAGGGAGGAGTCGCCGGGCCGGCCGACGCGGTGATGAGCGCGGGGATCGGAACCGGCTATACCAGGAGCATCTCCCGGGACGAGGGCGTTCCCAATTCGATGACCTCGGCGGACTGGTACGTTACCGCCAAGGGGGGGGCAACTCCCGGCAGGGACAATAACCCGAAGCGTCCGGAGTAGGGCGGATTCGGGGTATCGGGCATCCGGAATCGGGGATGCCCGGCCCCGGTGCTTCCGCCCTCATACCGGGGGTTCTATTCATCAAAGTAAACGCCGAACCGCCCGTTGCCGAGTCAAACCGGCCGGCGAAGTCGTTCCCGCCCCTCGTCGGATTTGCCGGAAACACCGACATGGGTCTGCCCGGATGGGCAATGGCGTTTTCGATAGAAAGTGCCAATACCCGATTTCCCAACCCCGGCAACTTCCGGTAAAGGCGGGGGCGTTGCGGGGGCAGTCGCGCGCTGCTCAGGCTAAAACCTTCGCGCCTTTTCAGTCTGCGGCAGCTTAATTGGCGCTCTCGGCGTGGCACCTCATCCATCCACGCGCTGTGCGTGCTTTCAGTGGCCGCCCCATGTCCTATCGAACAAAGGCGTGGAACTTTGCTTCGCAAAGCTCCGAGTCCAATCGGCCCCGCCGATTGGACAGCCCCCCGCATGAGGAATTCGGCTCCCGCTTCATGCTGCGTTAACGTTTCTTGTATCCGTTGAGCCAAATCTCGTTGAAGCCCGGGCCCGACGATCCGGGGGGAAGATCGACCCAGAACGTTTTCCCGTCATTGCTGAACAGGTAGGTTTGCCATCTAGTCCATTCGTTTTTCCATTTTGCGTCGTCGTCCCACGGTCTGAAATGGAATTTGGTTTTTCCCGCATCGACTTCAAATTCAACCCAACCGGATTGGACCTCGGCATAGTTGTAGCGGTCTATCTTGTAGACCTTGCTGGTACCGTCAAATTCAAAACGGTCAAATTTTTCACCGTCATCGACCTGAAAAACACCGTCGAACCTCGGGTCCGACAGCGTCACCGGTTCCCTGAAATCCCTGACGCAGCCGGTCGCCGCCAAAACAACCGCCGCGAACGCCGCCCAAAAACCGATTTTTCCCATGGTTTCCCTTCGTTTGCGATCTAACTTTGCGGACATAGGCCCTACCCCGATTGTATCCGTTCCCGGTCGGAATTGCTATCCGCCGGAATCTCCGGGAATCAATTTTTTGACGAAGAAGCAACCACGGAGTTTCGATTCTCGGTTCAGCCGAAGGTCAAACCGAGGATTGCCGGTACCTGCTTAAAACCAGCTTGAAGGGCGCATTCTCCTCTTCCCTCCGTGCAACTCCGTGTACTCCGTGGTTAAAATTCCTCAATTTTGAAGAAAAATAAACCACGGAGTTGCACGGAGGACACGGAGTTTCGATCCGCCGTTCACCCGAAGGTCAAACCGAACACTGCCGGTACCTGATTAAAACAAGCTTGAAGGGCGCATTCTCCTCTTCCCTCCGTGCAACTCCAAGGCCAATCCATCGCAGGTGGATTGGCCCGTACTCCGTGGTTAAAATTCCTCAATTTTGAAGAAAAATAAACCACGGAGTTGCACGGAGGACACGGAGTTTTGATCCTTGGTTCAGCCGAAGGTCAAACCGAGGATTGCCGGCGGATTGGATCGGCATTACAAAAACCGCGAACATAGGTTACAATGAAACGGCCAACGAACCCAAAGCGGAGGAAGTATGACAGGCAAATACATTGCCGAACCGTTCCGTATCAAGTCGGTGGAGCCGATACGGATTTTGAGCAGGGAGGAGCGGGAACAGAGGATACGGGACGCACATTACAACGTGTTCTATCTGAAGAGCGAGGACGTGTACATCGACCTGCTCACCGATTCCGGGACCAACGCGATGAGCGTCCACCAGTGGGCGGGCGTGCTGCAGGCGGACGAGGCCTACGCCGGGGCGGCCAGCTTCCTTCGGCTGGAGGCGGCGGCCCGGGACATCTTCGGGTACGGCTACATGCAGCCGGTGCACCAGGGACGGGCGGCGGAGAAAGTACTCTTTCCCCTGCTGGTCGGGCCGGGAAAACACGCGATCTCCAATATGTTCTTCGACACCACCCGTGCCCACGTGGAGCTCGCGGGCGGCCGGGCCATCGACTGCGTGGTTCCGGAGGCGAGGATCCCTTCGACCCGCTCGAAGTTCAAGGGAAACATGGACGTCGCCCGGCTGGAGAAGCTCATCGGCGAGCTGGGCGCGGACAAGATCGGCATGGTGGTGATGACGATCACCAACAATTCCGCGGGAGGACAACCGGTCTCGATGCGGAACCTGCGGGAAGTGGCCGGAATCTGCAAGAAACACCGCATCCACCTGAACCTGGACGCCGCCCGCTATGCGGAAAACGCCTTCTTCATCAAACGGGACGAGGAAGGCTACGCCGGCAAATCGATCAAGGAGATCGTCGCCGAGCAGTTTTCCCACGGCGATTCCTGCACGATTTCCTCCAAGAAGGACGGCATCGTCAACATGGGCGGCCTGGTCGGGATCAAGCAGGCGGATTCGCCTTTGGTGGCCAAGGTCAAGGCCAACTGCATCAGCTACGAGGGCTTTTACACCTACGGCGGACTTTCCGGCCGGGAGATGGAGGCCCTCGCGGTCGGGCTGTACGAGGGCATCGAGGAGGATTTCCTCCGCTACCGCATCGGCCAGATGGAGTACCTGGGGGCAAGGCTGGACGAGGCCGGCATCGCCTACCAGTCGCCGGTGGGCGGGCACGGCGTTTTCGTGGACGCGCGGGCCCTGTTCCCCCACATTCCCTACACCGAGTTCCCGGCCCAGACCCTGGTGGTCGAACTGTACCGGGAAGCCGGCATCCGCTGCTGCGACATCGGCTCCTACCTGCTGGGCAACGACCCGGATACCGGCAAGCAGCTTCAGGCGGAATTCGAGTTCACCCGGCTTGCCGTTCCCCGGCGGGTCTACACCCGGGCGCACCTGGACGTGGTGGTGGATGCGCTGATCGCCGTCAGGGAACGGGCCGCCGGGATTCGGCGGGGCTACCGGATCGACTGGGAACCGCCGATACTGCGGCACTTCCAGGCCCACCTCAGCCCGATCGTTTAGGGAACCGACATTTCGATAAGGAGAAAATGATGACGGATGGATTTTTGACGGCGATTGCCGCTATTTCGATGGCGCTTCCGGAAGGGCCGGGCTCCGGGTACCGGAAGCCCGACGAGGTCGTGGCCGACCCCGAAACGGCCCGACGGATGCTCGTCGAGGGAAACGCCCGGTTTGCGGAGAACCGGCCGATGCCCAGGACCACGATCGTCGAGGACAGGGCGGTGGCCTCCCGGGGACAATGGCCCTTCGCCGCGATCATCACCTGCTCGGATTCCAGGGTGGCCCCCGAGCTGTACTTCGACCGGAAGATGGGCGACCTCTTCGTGATCCGGAACGCCGGCAACATCGCCGACTCCACCGCCCTCGGTTCGATGGAATACGCCGTCGAGCACCTGGGGGTACGGCTGGTGGTCGTGGTCGGCCATGAGAGCTGCGGCGCGGTAAACGGGGCCTTCGGCCCGCCGCATGGCGCTTCGGCCAACCTCAGGGGGATTCTCGACAGGGTGCGGACCAACGCGCCGAACAGCCGGAACCCGGAAGAGGCGATCCTTGAGAACATCCGGAGCGTGCGGGATACCCTTGCGGCAAACGACGCGGTGCGGAAAACCGGCACTTTTGTGCTGGGCGGATTTTTCCATTTGGATTCGGGTAGGGTGGATTTTCTGGACAGGGCCTGATTCGGCATCCGCGGGGAAAATGTTTCTTTAGAAAAACTTCTCCACTTACGGATTATGTATCCCATCCGGCCACCACTCGTCCGTCGCATCCGTAATCTGCCGGTAACTCACCCCCAGCGCCTTGAAGTGCTTTGTGGCGCAGGCGA
>WQZW01000032.1 GCA_009780545.1 Treponema sp. | reverse complement strand
GCTCATCTGGATAGAGCGTCAGCCTCCGGAGCTGAAGGTGGTGGGTTCGAGTCCCGCGTCTCTCAAAACTTTTGCTGGGAACGGCCTCGCCCGTTGCGCCGGCAACCCGAAGAAAATCGCTTAAGGAGAATGCATGGCGAAAGAAGAAGCTATCGAAGTGGAAGGCGTTGTCCGGGAAGCCCTCCCGAACACGATGTTCAGGGTTGAACTGGACCACCAAAAAGGGTATCTGATCCTTGCCCACCTTTCCGGCAAGATGCGGAAGCACTACATCCGCATAGTTCCCGGCGACCGGGTACGGATGGCCCTTTCGCCCTACGACCTCAGCCGGGGCAGGATCATCTACCGGGAACGCTAATCCGGCTTGGATAACCAGGCTTCTTTCTCGTACACCTAATAAAAGATCACCTTTTCGGCCTTCACCCAACCGGAAGCTATTCCCGGAACTTGGACCCATATCCACTCTCGGCTTCTTCTGCCGGCCCTTGCCGCCTGGCCTTCGGCGAAACGCCGTAGCTCCCCGGCGGCCTCGTCCGGAACCGACCGCAGTTCCGTTTCCCGCAAAACCACGTTCGGGCCCTGCGGACCGAGGAAGGGCAGTCGGAGGCCGCGCCGTTCGTCGCCGGCCGGCAATAGCCCGGCGGCGTTCTCCGCCTCCCGCCTGACATGGGCAAGCATCGCCCCCGCCGGATGATCCCGTTCGTGCCGTCTGAGCAGGGCCAGGGCCTCGGCGATCTGCCGGTCTTCCCAAAAATTGCGGGCCTGTAGGTAGATATTCCGGAACTCGGCAAGCCCGGCGGCATCGAGCCTGCCTTGAAGGGCAAGGGCCCGGTCCTCGGGGGGAAAGGCGGGGAAAATTTCCGGTTCGGCGAGCCGGCTGCTCGTTCCCGGAACCGGAGCTGGCCGAACCGCGGCGGCAGGATCGGCAGCCGGCGGCAGGACGGGCAACCTCAGGCCGGGCACCCGGAAGGAATAGCCGGCATGGATTACGGTACGGGCTTCGAGGGTAAACTCGCCTGCTTCGAGGGGAAGGACCCGCAACTTCATGGCCAGGCCCGGTTCGGGAGGCATCGATTCGAGGATGCTGCCGGGCGGAACCGGCGGCATGAGGATGTCGGGACTTGGCAGGGCGGCGGTTCCCGGATCCGACGGAAGGCTGAGGGCCAGAACGGCACTTTCCCCGACGGTAAGGGCGGACGGAAGGCGCACCCAGGCCAGGGAAAAACCGGGCAGGTCCGGTTCGGTTCCGGAAACTTCCAGGGTAAAGGGCTCCGTCAGGGAGCGGCTGCCGGAAACGGTTACGGCAAAGGGGCCGAAGGCAAAGCTCCCCGGCCTGTCCGGCAGGAAACGGTACTCGGTAAAGGTCCACAGGCCGCCGTCCGGCATCAGCCTGGGCCCCTGCCTTACCAGTTCCGGCTCGAGGCCGGCGGCAAAACCGGGCGGCTCCACGCTCACCCCGTTCGGGTCGGCATGGCGGGTCAGAAGGGTAAGCACCCAGGCCTCGCCGACCCGGGAACGTTCGCCGGAAACCCGAATCAGCACCTCCGGACCCTGCTCGGCGACGGCAAAAACGGGGAGGAACAACAGAAACAGCAAAACAACTCTGGCCATCGGCAAACCTCCGTGCCATCCGGCACGATGCAATCAAGGAGATTGCAATCTGAATTGAAATCATAAGAAGGGGGAACACATTTTCCTATAAAGGTAACTTTTCCTCCACAAGTGAAGCTTTTACTTACGCTGCTCCCGACTTAGTTTAGCTTTGCTGGCAAAGCTAAACTAACGTCAGCCCTCTCCGGGTACGGGTTTACTGCCCACCCAACCTAACGGTCGTCGCCGGGAATGCTTTCTTCCTCGGGCCATTGTCGGTTTTCCCATTGTCGGGCTTCGCGCTGCATCAGGTACCTGAACGTGGTTTCCAGGGCTTCGGAATTGCCGTTTCCGTTATCGCCTTCCGATTCCGGGGGGCGACGTTCCTGGGACAACAGGCTCAGTTCGAGGTTCCGCATCGCCTGGGGCCTTCCGGGAACGGCCCTGAGGGCATTGCGGAAGGCGGCGGCCGCGCCTTCGAAGTCGGCCCTGCTGAACAGGGCAATGCCTCGATTGTAGTGGTTGCGGTAGCGGAGTTCGCGGTGGAGGCCGGAAGGTTCCTCGTCAAGCAGGCGTTGCGCTTCGGCAAAGCGGGAGAGGGCGGCCTCGGCCTCGTCCAGGGTAAAAAAGGTATTGCCCAGGGCGTATTCGGCATAGGGAGCCGATTCCGGTCGGTCCAAGGCCTGCATGTACAGGACCGTCGCCCGGGTATGCTGTCCCCTTGCGGCCTGGAAGTTGCCCTGCATCACCAGAAGCCGGCCTTCCGCCCCGCCACAACCGGAAAGCGTGAGGACAAGGATCAACAGGAGGGCGAAAATAAATCCAAACCCGGCAAAGGCCGCCGGTCGTGGATCGGCGGAGTGGAGTTTTGCGGAGCAAAACTCCGAATCCAATCCGGCTTTGCCGGATTGGATCGGGGCGTTACGGGGCAGGGCCCCGTTCGGGGGGTGGTCCATCCTCCGTAGGAGGATGGACTCGGAGATTTGCAAGGCAAATCTCCACGCATACGTCTGCCAACAAACGGGTGGAGCTTTGCGAAGCAAAGCTCCGAGTCCAATCTGTCTCCGACAGATTGGACAGGTTTGCGCCCCCCTCCTAAATGATTTTGCTTTCATTCAGACTCCTTGCGTTTTCGTTTGCCCAAGAGACAGGAACGGGAGCCGAGGAAGGCCGCGAGGGAGAACAGGGCGAAAAGGGGCCATCGTTGGCGGGTTTCGTCGAAAGGGCTTCCGCCTGCCGGTTGCCGGCCTGAGTCCAGGAAGGCGGCAAGGCGGGCACCGGCATCGGTTTCGCCGCCGTCGAGGTACAGACCCGAGGTGAGGGTTGCCGCGGCGAGCATCGGTTGGGAGCGGCGGACGCTCCGGGTTTGGCCGCCGCCGGGGAAGGTGCCGCCGGATTCGCTGCCCAGGGCAAGGGCCACAATGGCGATTCCCTCCTGCCTGCAACGTTCGGCCGCCCCCCGAAGCGATCCTGAGAGTTCCTCGCCGTCGGATATCAGGACGATGATGCGGCGGGCCGGCGAGGTGGGGGAAAAGGCGGTTGCGGCGGCCTCGACCAGGGACTGGAGGTTGGTGCCCCGGCCGGTCATTCCCCGGCTTTCCATTGCCGTGAGGAAGGCCAGCAGGGAGGCAGAGTCCCAGGTGAGGGGAAGGGCAAGAACGCCGCGGCCACGGCTGACGGCGGCGGCGAAGCGGGTTCCGGGAAGAAGCTCGACGGCTTCCCTCGTCAGGGCAAGGCCCCGGGCGAGACGGGTCGGCTCGTTTGGATTCAGGCCGCCGAGACCGTCGGCGACTTCCATGCTCAGGGAGAGGTCCAGGGCGAAAACGATGTCGGCGGACCTGCGGTACTCGGCTTCCGGTTCGGCCTCGCCCCAGCGGGGGCCGGCGAGGGCGACGACCAGGAAGGCAAAGGCCAGACCGGAAAGGAAGCGGGAAAGGGCCAGGCGGTGGCCCAGGTCGAGGGGAAGGCCGGCCGCAACCCGTTTTCGCCTGGGGGAAAGCCGGCCGGCGACGGCAAGGGGGAGGAACAACAGGAGAAGCGCGAGGGTTGTCGGGAAGTCGAAGACGATTCCGGTCATAGCCAGGCCCCCAGGAAGAGGCGTTTGAGGAGGCGGGTTCCGGCAAGCAGGGCCAGGGCCAGGATCAGGAAGGGCCGGTGCAGGGGACGGACCGTGGTGGCGGTGCCCGAGCGGAGGACGGTAAGTTCCTGCCTGTCAATGTCGGCAAAGGCGGCGGCGAAGGCGGCCGCGGAAGGGGCATGGAGCCAGCTTCCGCCGCCTGCTTCGGCCAGCCGCTTGAGCGCCTCGGCGTCGAAGCCGGAGTCGTACATCCCGCTCTGCCGGATGCGGGTAAAGGGATCGGTGTAGTCGATGGGAACGATGCCCCCGGAACCTATGCCGACGACCCAAAGCGAGGCGGCCACCTCCCGAATCATCGCCGCCGCCGTTTCCGGATGGATCGAGCCGGCGTTGTTCTCTCCGTCGCTGAGCAGGATCACCACCCTGCGGGGAGCCTCGGACCGCCCGATATGGAAGGCGGCCATCGCAAGGGCCGTTCCCAGTGCGCTGCCGTCGCCCAACTCGCCGAGTTCCAGGGCGGCAAGCCTGGTTGCCAGAAGTTCCCGGTCCACGGTCGGCGGAAGGAGGAGTGCGGCATCGCTTCCTACCCCGATCACCCCGATTCCGTCCGCAGGGCGGCGTTCGGCAAAGTCCAGAAGGAGGCCGCGGGCCAGCTCGAAACGGTTTCCCCCCATGTCCTGCGCCGCCATGCTGGGGCTGACGTCCAGGATGAACATCACGTCGGCCCCCCGGCCCAGCCAGACTTTTTCGGATTTCCGGTATTCGGGGCCGGCGGCGGCCATCGCAAGGAGCAGGATTCCGGCCCATTCCAGCAGGCGGAACAGGCGGATGAGCTTGTCAAGGTTGAACGGCGGCTTGAATGGAACCCCGCCCGGAGCCCCCAGGGGAACGGCGGCTACAAAGCGTCGGCCCAGTTTCCTTGCCAGGACAAGGGCGAAAGCCAGGGCCAACAGGAGGCAGACGGCCAATACCGGGCGTTCGAAGGCAAGGCCGGTCATGCCGCCCCTCCTTCCGGGGCCGGCGTTTCCGGTTTGGGTTTCGGCGGATTTTGCAGTTCGACGAGGAAGGCCCGGAGTTCGTCCAAAAGGGCCGCGACCTCTTCCTGTCGGGCCTGATCCCGGCCGAAGCGGAGGCGGTCGCAGCGGGCAAAGAAGGTGCCGAGGAACGGGGCTTCGGGATTGTCGGTCGGGGATTCCGGGAAGGCAAGGCGGCCCAGTTCGGCGGCCGTCATGGCAAGGCAGTCCTCGCCCGAAAGGCCGGAGAGGAAATTCCGGAACTCACGGGAAAGGCCGTCGAGGAGTTCCCTGGGGAGGATTCCCTTGGAAAAGCCCTTGCGGAGCCGGCGTTCGGCGGCAAGCATCGCCGCAAGCCTTCGCCGTCGTCGCAGGTGGGCAAGCCAGGCGGAAAACCGGGTTCGGCCGCCGGAAAGGGCAAGGAAGAGGAGCAGGAGGAAAAGGATCAGGCCGGCCATGGTCCCGTAGACCAGAAACGCCGTACCCGGAACGGCAAGCGGCGGCTCCGGCGGGGCGAGGATCGGCAGTTCGGAAGGGCCGAGGATGGAGGCGATCTGGACGGAGAGGTCCGGAAACCGCACTCCGGCGATCTCGATAACGGGAAACCGCACCGGACCGGGGACAAAGGCGGTGAACTCGATGACAAGCCTGGCACCTGCGGCCCTTCTTTCCAGGACGATGCGGTGAATGTCCAGGTCCGGCCGGCCGAAAAGGGCCGGATTCGGCACTTCCTGCCCGCCCTGGCCGGGAAAACTTTCCACCGGAACGACGAGGATCGCGCGATCGCCGACAAAGACCGCGGCAGGAACGGTGTACGGCGATTCCTGGGCGGCAATGGCTTGGCTTCCGGCCAGGAGGATAAGGGCGAGAAAAATTGTCCATCCCCCTGCGGAGGATGGGGCGACTGAGGCGGGGCGTTGCGGGGTGGAACCCCGCTTGGGGGGTGGTCCATCCTCCTGGGGAGGATGGACTCGGAGATTTGCTTCGCAAATCTCCACACATTTACTCTTCTCAAGAAATGGGTGAAGCTTTGCCCTGCAAAGCTCCGAGTCCGATCTGTCCTTGACAGATTGGCCCCCCCTCCAAAAGGATCGAAGCGGACTTCCCAAGCTACTCGGCCTGCTTCCTGCCGAACAGCTTGTAGGCGATCAAAAGGAAGTTGTAGTAAAGGAAGGGAAACAGCCGGAAGAGCCTGAGCGGGCTGCGGGCGCAGTAACCGACCCACTCGAGGCCCAGGTCGAAGGTTCTCTTCGAGGGCCGCCAGGTGTTGCCGGCAAGCACGTCGAAGAGGTCGCTGCACCATAGCCGTAGCCCGTTTCCCAGTTGGCCGGTATGGCGGGCAAGCCAGAACTCGCCGCCACGGATTCTTCTGCCTACCAACAGGAGGCTCGGCGAGGACTTGCGGATGGCGGCAATCACCTGTTCCTCGCCGTGCTTTTTCAGCCGGCCGGAATAACGCCCCACGATGTGGAGGTTCGGAAAGGTGCAGACGATGTTCTTTTCGACCGTATGCATCATTTTTTTCCTTCCGCCCAGCAGGTAGCAGGAAAAGGCGTGTTCCTCGAGGGCGGAAAGGCAACGGATCACGAAGTCGAAGGGCATATAGCGGACGGGGCGTTTGCTAAGGAGGAAGGCGGCGCCGGCGACTATGCTCTTCGAGATGGGGATGACCAGCGAGGCCCTTTCCACGTATTCCCGGTACTCGGCGTTGTGCCTGGCCCGAAGGAGGTCCCAGAGGGACAACAGGACGATGTTCTGCGGTTCCTGCCGGCTTGCAAGCCTGAAAATCAACAGGGCGAAATCCTCGGGCCGAACTATGTCGACCGGGACCTTAAGCAGGCGTACCCGTTGTACCTCGGGGTCCTTGATTCCCGCTTCCATCTCTATCTGCTCTTCCACGAATCTCTCTCCCGCAAAATTGTTCGTACGGCCGCCTGCGCGTACAGGGCCGCCGTCTCCGTCCTCAAAACCGTGTCCCCCAGGGTGCAGGGCAGAAAACCCTCGGACAGGAATCTTTCCACCTCGGCGGGCGAAAAACCCCCTTCCGGGCCGATGGCGATAACCACGGTATCAATCTTTCCCTCAATATACTTGTGAAGGCCCTTATCCGCAAGGGGCAGGTGATGAAAAAGAAGGCCCTTCAGGTCCGGCGTTTCCTTTCGCAGCGTATCCCAGTAGGCAAAAAGCCCGTCGGTTTTTACCGGCCTGTGCACCCGTGTCGCCACCGGCGATCCGCTCTGCTGTCTTGCCTCCCTGACGATCCGCTGCCAACGGGCGAACTTCGCCTCCCCGACGGCATCGGCCTTTATGTCGGAAAACTCGCTTTCGAAAGGAAGTATCTCGGCGGTGCCGGCCTCGCCCGCCTGCCTGACGATACGGTCCAGCTTCTCGCCCTTGGGAAGCGCCTGGAAAAGGACGATCCTGAACGGCGGGAGCTTTGCCGCCGTTTCCGGCCCGTCCAGCTCGACCGTCAGGCTTGCCCCTTCGACCGAACGCACCTTGGCCGATACCTGTCTGCCGTCCGGCAACAGCGCCGGGAAGCATTCTCCCACGGCCAGCCGGCGGACCCGCACTAAGTAGCGGTAATCCCCGCCGACAAGCCGGAGAAGGCCGCTCCCGTCAGGTTCCGTCGGAAGGACGAACTGCTTCATTACCTTGCGGAATCACTCTAAACTGCAGCCTAAGCTGCGGCCGCTGCTTAAGCTGCGGCATCTTCCTCGCCGGAATCCCACAGCTCTTCCTGCAGCGCCCGTATCGTCTTGGCCGCCCGCATCAGCCCCTGGAATTCGCCGTTGCGGAGTATGTTCACCGCGTCCTGAAGCTGGTTGTCGAATTCCAGGTCGAAGACCGGCGTGGTCGTGGTCCGGTGCTGTTCGTTGCGGATAAGCCGCCTGATAAGGGCAAGCTCCAGGCCGTACTCGGTTGCGGTCCTGCGGGCAAAGGCATCGACCTGGGTTTGGTTTGCCCCCGGGTTCCCGCTGACGAATTCGGCCACCGTCTGGTCGTTTAGCAGCCGGTTGAGCTCCTGGACGTTGGCGTCGGAAAAGTCCGGGGTCGGGACATGCCGGTCCGGGATTATGCCCACGCCGTCGATGCTGATGTCGCTGGGGGTATAGTAGCGGGCGGTGGTGAGCCTGAAGCCGGCCTCGCCCAGGGGAAAAACCTGCTGGACCGAGCCCTTGCCGTAGGTGGTTTCCCCGACCAGCAACGCCCGATGCCTGTCCTTGAGGGCGCCGGCGACGATCTCCGAAGCCGATGCCGATCCCCGGTTGGTAAGGACGATGACAGGAATGTCCGGGTCCACAAGCCGCGGGCGGGTGGTGTTGAAAACGCGGTTCTCCGAGGCGATCCTCGAACGGGTGCTGACAACCAGCCCGTCGTCAAGGAAGAAACTGGAAATGTCGATGGCCGAGTTCAAAAGCCCGCCGTAGTTGTTGCGGAGGTCCAGGATCATCGCCCGGTAGCCGTTTTCCTTGAAGTAGGCAATCGCCTCCTCGGTTCGGGCCGCCGTCCTCGGGGTGAACGAGAGCAGCCTGACGTAGCCGATGTCGTTGCCTATCATCGCATGCCTTGTGGTGGGAACCTCGATGATCTCCCTGCGCAGGGTTTTCGGGAACTCCAGCCTTTCCCCGCGGCGGATCACCAGGGTAACGTCGGTTCCGGGCCTTCCCCTCAGCTTGGAAAGCACCTCTTCCATGTTCATCCGGTCGGTGGGTTCGCCGTCGATCGAGATGATCAGGTCGCCGGCGCTGATTCCGGCACGGGAGCCCGGAGTTTCCTCGATGGGCGATGCCACTTCCACGTAGGGATGCTCCTTGCCCGTCTGCTGGGAGATGTACAGCCCGACCCCGCCGAAGGTGCCCTGGGTGGTGTCGTTCATCCCCCGCATCTCCGAAACCGGCAGGAAGGCGGAATAGGGATCGTCCAGCGAGTCGAACATCCCGGTCATGGCCCCCTCGAACAGGGCTTCCGGGTCCACCTCGTCCACATGGCTGCGCTGGATGATCTCGAACACCTGCTGGATGACGGCCATGTACCTGCGGCTTCTCTGGGCGTTTTCCGTCTGGCTTTCCGCATCCCGGCCCTGTGCCGTAACCCCCGGAACCGAGGCGAAGGCAAAAACCCCGATCAAAAGGGCAAGGGAGACGATCCACACCCAGGAAAGCCCGCCGATTTTCTTAGGTTTGCTCCCCGAGGGGAATCCGTCATCGTTCATAGCAGCTCCTTTCTCCGATCCAAGTTTGCGAACATATCCAGTATAGCTCAAATCAAGGGGTTTTTCCAGAGTAATCGATTGCCGGGGACCGGCCTAATCCGCAAAAGCCAGGTCGAACAATTGCGGGCGCTTTTACCGGGGGGCCGAAACCCTCTTGGGAAAAGGCTCTATGCCATCGCCTGGGGTTTTATCTCCCAAACCCCAATCCGCCTTGGCCGTTGTCGCCCCATGCCCAAAGCCGACCGTTTTCGTCTATGGCAAGCACGTGGCCGGTTCCGGGAAGCGCGTGCACCGACCGTCATTTCGCGCCGTCGCCGTTGACGACTTCGTGCGGAACCGAACTAATCTCCAAACCATCCTCGGTGTCCCTGCCAAGCTCCCCATAGTTGTTGCGGCCCCATGAATAAAGGTCGCCGTTTGCCTATCAATAATAGGCAAACGGCGGGGTGGAGTTTTGCCTTGCAAAACTCCGAATCCAATCCGACAAAGCCGGATTGGATCGGTCGCCGATGGCCGAAACGCCGGATGCGTCTCGACCATCGGCAACCTAGGCCTTGGCCTTACGGAAAAACCGGTGGGGCGAAGGCCCAAGGCCGATTGACCGCCTTATTGGTCGCTCACGATGGGCCGCCACTTTTGCCCGTACACTATTAACCAGGGTCTACTTATGTCGTAGTT
>WQZW01000031.1 GCA_009780545.1 Treponema sp. | reverse complement strand
TCTCGTTTATGGTCAGCCCGAAGGCACGGTCGGACACAAGGCCCCAGAACGCCTTCGCCAGCGACAGAATCCCGATCCACAGTGCCGACACGATCATCGACTTCAGCGACACGTCCTTGGCGAGCCGGCCTTTTTTGTTTTCCGCCGGTGTTTCCTTAACTTCCTCGCTCATGCCCTCCCCCTTAACCGCCCAACGTCCAAGGCAACGTCGTGACGGAAACAGTCGAGGTCGCACGGATTGTCCACGAACCACTTCGGGCAGTCCTTGCCGGTAACGCAGTTGTGCGTCCAGACGTCGGCAAGCGGGTCGAGATCGAACTGCACGCACAGAAGGGCGGACAGTCCGACGGCGGACGCGAGTGTCGCCTCGGTGAATTTGCCGTCCGCCTTGGGATGGCAAAGCTCGATGCCGATTGTGTGGTTGTTCGGGAAGTGCCCGAACGCGGCGACCGCCTCGGGCCTGTAGGATTTGGCCCCGACGTGGTAGGCCACCTCGTCCGTGGGCAGGCACTGCACCACGTCGCCGCCGATGCCGACCACGAAGTGGGCCGAGGCGTACCTTGCCTTGGGGTCGTTCGCAGACTGCGACTTCAGCGAGTCGAAGTAGTTCCGGTTCGCCATCGCCGAGGTTCCCGGGTTGGCCACCCAGTGGAGCACGACGGCTTTTACTTCGGCCAGCGTCTTTCCGGGTCGGGAGAACGGGTTGGCCGACAGAAGTTTTCTTTGTATGTCCATGCGGGAATCGTAGACCGGCGGGGCGGGGAATTCACATTAATTGGGATTATTGCGTTTGGCCGGATCGGAGGGGATATGATTGCGGTACAACGTGATGAGATTTGTGCATCAGCCCGCCGGGAGTTTCCCGGCGGCGGCCTTGCGGTTGCGGCGCGGGGCACCCCTCCCAAATAGGCCCCGCGCCGTTTTTTTATTGAAAGGATTTTGACATGATGGCAACCTCGGGGATTTGCGGGTAAAATGCGGTATGGGGAATTACGGGAAGGCGGACAAAGGCTTCGATTTTTCGTCGGTGCAATGGAAACTCGTCTCGCAGGAGAAAGCCGAGTTTATCTACGGCGAGGCGGTGGAACGCCTGAATTTCCTCCACAGGAACATCGATGGCATGACCGGCAAGGCCATGGGAATGCTATCTTTTTCCCTGCCGGTTCTTACGGCCCTGAGCGGGTATTTCGTGCTTCAATGGGGCGGAGCGTCAATCCCTCTGCTCGCCGCGTCGGTATGCGCCGCGGCCTTCCTCTTTGCGATTCTCGTCCTTCTCCTGCTGATTCTGTTGCCGAGGGGTCTCAATCCCGCGCAGGGGGAGCCGGCGACGTATTTTTCGGCGGGGTACTACAAGGGCGGCATGGCCGATATTCTAAAGGGAAACGTTCAGGCTTTGCAGAGGTGCATGGAAGAGGATCGGGCCGTGCTGCGGTTGAGGGGGAATCTTTTCAGGGCCGCCGTTGTTCTTTACGCGGCCTTCCCGTTGGCCGCGGTAGCGGCCTGGGCCGTGGCTACGTTCCTCGTTCACGGCTGAGGTACTCAGTTTTTTGGTTTCGGCCGCGGCTGCTCCGAATTCAAGTCCTTCTCCTGGGGAGGCCTTGGCTGCGGAGCCGGCGGCGGCGTTGGTTTTTCTTCCTTCTTTTCGCTCATAAAATCCTCCTTGCTGTGTCTATCTAAACGGGATCGTGGCTTATTTACCTTGGTAGATCGGCGGTAAATATCCCCACGCCATATGAATAAAAAGTGCCGCTATCGGATGGCACGCCTTCTTCATCCTCCATTACACGGGACAGAAAACGGGAAGCTTCTTCCTCCGGCATATCGGGTTCAAGTATCCTGATCAGGGCTAGCATCCTGAGATAGTTAGACCATGCCTCAAGGGTATCGGCGTTTTGGAAAACAAAAAGCACGTCGCTTACAAATCGTGGAAATTCCTTGTCCATATTTACGCCGAGAACATAATTACTGCCAACGAATTTTGCGGTGTCAAATCTGTCTCCTGTGGTTCTGTCCCAATCGGTTATTTCCATCTCTTCCAGTCCGCCAAAAATTTCGTTATAGGCCGATGCGAATTCCGCAAAGGAGGGCCTTGTAACGGGTTCCGCAATATTCTGTTCTTTCAGTGCGGCAGATGCCCTAGCTTCTGCCTTTTTCTTTGTATCGGAGTGGTGGACAAAAAACATCGATACTCCGAGTGCAACCATAAAAAGAACCACTTTGTAGAGCTTTTTTCTGTCATGGTTTGGGTTCTTTGATAGAACAGCAATGAAAAATAATAATACGCCCATAGCTATCAGTAGGATTCCCACAATCAGAGGCATATAAACATTCATCTATTTTCCTCCTTACTCTTCCTTATCGTCTTTTCCTTTGCTTCGCAACAATTCCAAAATATGCGGTGGCCATTTCGTCTCGGTCTTTCCCATGTACCGAATGGGCACTACTTCGTCTTCCGCATCCGGATCTTCATGTTTGATTACCAACTCCAGAAATTCACCCGGCACCGGCTCGACATCTTTCCCCTTCGGATTACGAAGCGAGATAGACCTCACACCCGGCGGCAGTGGCACATTGTTTCTTCCAGGGTAGTGAACTGACACCACCTCGCCGTCATTTCCCTCTGGTTGAGTTGATGCCTCGTCTGGTTCTTTTTTCATTCTTGCCTCCATTTTCTGTATCGTAGATATAAAAGTCCTGCGACTATAGCCAAAGCAATTGCAAGTCCGACACTGATTTTACCCCACCCGGGATTGTAGAAAAAATATGAAAGATAAAGAGCCGAGCCACAGCCTATGGCAAAGATGACCGCAAGGGCTATTTTGACCAGTGCAAATGCAACTTCTTTCCATCCGGTCTGCGAGTCGTAATACTTCCAGTCTTTTATAACCGAACGGACGGTTATAACGATCCAGCCTATACAGATCATTAACATGACAAACGAAAGCCAAAAGAAAAACCCGGACATTTTTACTCCTCTCTCCTCAAATAGGACTGCGTGTACGGGGGCAACACCGCCACGAAGTCCCCCACTATATGGTTCTCCTCGCCCAGAGGCACTACGCGGTCGGTGCCGTCCTCGTAGTGGAGCGTCCAGCCGTGTTCCTCGTCCTCCAGCACCCGCTTTATGGTCGTGCCATCGTCCACCCACACCGCCTGTATCCTGCCATGAGCGGGCACGTCCGACCATCGCAGGAGAATTACCGAGGCGTCGGGGATGAGGGCGTCCTTCATCGAGCTGCCGCTGACCCTCATAACGAGGTAATCCTCCGGCTTTGTCTTTATCAGCCTTGCCTCCACGTAAACCACCCGCTCCCACCCGTCGGGGCTTTGGCGTATCGGCGGGCCGGCGGCCACCCTGTCCCAGTAGGCCACTGCGTATACCGGCTCCTCCCCGGCCACGAAATCTTCACCGGCCGTTGTTGCCGGGTATTCGTACCCGGGTTCGGGCATATTTTGCGTAGGGTATTCCATCGCCGATTCCAATATGTTGGCAGGTAGATGCTTCAGAAGTTCCTCTAGGGCTACCTGTATAGATGCTATTTCCTCTTCTACCCGAGCCATTCGTTCTTGCAGTCTGTTTTCTATTATAGATTCAATGTTGGAAACAAGAGGATGTTTTTCAGATTCATCCTCTTGCGACTCCCTGCCAAGAAACATTTCCCCTTCGCCAGTCAATAGCCAGTTTATATTTACCTTATACTTATCAATAAGTCTTTCCAGCATATCGCGGGAAACATCCTTCTTGTTCCTCTCAATACCACTAATAAAACTAGGTGCAACACCTATGGTCTTGGCAAAATCGCCCTGAGTAACACCTATAGTCTCTCTGAGTATCCTCAGCCTCTCAAAATTTTGCATTTTTCTCACTTTTCAGCACAATATGTGTTGACAAACAAAACCTATTGTGCTAGGCTTAGATCATCGGCACGTTGGAAAGCCAACATGACCGGCAAAAAAGAAGATTGAGGGCAAACGGCGACCAACCACCCCTCAATCCCGACTATCGACTCCCCCGGAAGGGGGAAAGGAACGCTACATGACAGACCTACACGTCGCCCTGCTGATCCTGCTGGCTGGCTTTGCCGTCTGTATCCTCATTTCACTCGCCTTCTCCTACAGAGACGGGTTTTCCAAGGCCCTTGAGCACTTCGTCAAATTCCTTGTCTATGATGTCTACGCCCGACTTTTCCCACATAAGACCCATAAGCTCTGCGTGGTGCCGGTGAAGTCCCTCAAATACGGCTTTCGTCGCATCCCCGGCTACTGGGCCTTCCTTCTGGCCTATTTCAATTATCGCAGATTCGCAAGCTTCCGCGTAATCGCCGAGCGCTTCGAAAACGGCCTCCCCTATGACGGGGTTGCAGAAGAGCGTCGCCGCCTTGAGTCTGTCGGCGGCAGATTCCAGGAGATGCACGACCGCTGTGCCTGCGGTTCCGGCCTTCGGAACGTCGTCCAAGCCGCACTCGGCTACTGCTCGGCGGATCTCCTGAAATGCCTTGAGCCGTTCCGGGAAGAAATCCTTGAAGAACTGCTTTCCTCGGTTTCTTTCGTCTCCGCGGAGACGAAGAAATTCTGTAACGACTACAACCAGCACCATGCCGCCGACGGTAATCATGGCGGAAAGGACGATATCGCTCATGGCTCTCCCGCGGAACGGTCCGCTTGAGATAGAAAATTGCGGGCCTCCCGATGGCACGGAAACCCGCAAACCGCAAACAAACCACCCCCACAAGGGGGAAGGAGCAAACTTATGGCACGGAAACCAAGCCGCGCAAGGAGGAAGGCATTGGGAATCACCATTACCCCCAGAAGGGCTGCTACATCAACTACATGTTGAGGGTACGCAGCATAACCCATGAAATGGTGGCCGAAAAATCGGGCACCTCATCCCAGATGGTATCAGCATTCCTGCGGGGAGTCAAGAATTCGGAAAAGGTGCAAAAGGCCCTGGCCGAGGTGCTGGGCTATCCCAGCTTCGAGGCGGTCGTTGCCGCCAGTCGCGGGAAGGAGGCGGTATGAGGAACGAGATTGTCCCCTTCAAGTTCGAGGGTTTGAGCATGAGGCACATCGTGCTTGACGGCAGGTACTGGTTTGCGGCACAGGACATACTGGACGCACTTGAGTACAGCGGATCCGTCAGACCGTCCGCCATGATGGGCCATGTTCCGGATGAATGGAAGGGTATAGAACCGTTCGACACCCCCGGGGGAACCCAAAAACTGCTCTGTCTCTCCGAGGAAGGCCTGTATTTCTTCGCCGCGCGCTCGGACAAGAGAAAAGCCATCCCGTTTCAGAAATGGGTTGTCGGAAAACTCCTTCCCCAAATCCGCAAGACAGGCGCGTACCTGCCCGACGGCATGACGGCGGTGTCCGAACAGGAGTTGAGGGAACTGCTGATCGCACGCTCCGAGCGGAACACCTACAAAAAACTGTGGATCGAGGAGCGGCGCGAGGTGAGGCGGCACGAGAACAGGAACTTCCTTTCCGTGGGCGACAAGCGGGAAATCCTCGCCCTCCACGTCAACGGCTACCCCCTCGAGGCAATCCGGCGGATTACCAAGAAGGGAAGGATCCGCATCAGGAACTTCATCGACGGCGTAACGGCGATGGACGACGGGGAGATGGACGGGATGCTCGCCGAGTGGCGAAAGGCCGAGGACATGGCGGCGGAAAGGGGGGCGGTATGACGGCGGGCGCAAGAGGGCACGACCTCTACGTGGCGGTGGAACGGATGCGGGAATGCCGGGAGATTTACGCCCGCACGAACGACCCTTCAGCCAAGGCGGCGGCGAAAAGGTGCGAGCGGGAGGTGGACGCAATGAGGAAGGACATACGCCGGGAAAGGAATCGGGAAAGCCGGCCGGAACTCACAGGGGGGAACGGATGAGCGAACAAAAATACATGACCGACAGCCAGGGCCGGCAGGTTCCGGCGGAGATGGTGAAGGACATCGACAAGCTGCGCGACCAGACGGTGCGGGCGATCATGGCCCAGGTCATCGACATGAGCGAACTGCTGGGCGAGTTCAAGGCCGGCGTCCGGGACGACATCCTCGCCTTCGTGGACACCTCGGCGGAGCAGTACGGCCAAAAGTGGGGAGGCAAAAAGGGCAACATCAGCCTGACGACCTACGACGGCAAGTACCGCCTGCTTGTGGCGATGGCCGAGCAGCTCGCGTTCGACGAGCGGCTTCAGGTGGCCCGCGACCTCATCGGCGAGTGCATCGACAGGTGGTCGGAAGGCTCCCGCAGCGAGATACGCATCCTCGTGCAGGACGCGTTTCAGGTGGACAAGGCCGGCAAAATCAGCACGTCGAGGGTGCTGGGACTGCGCCGGCTGGACATATCCGACCCGGACTGGCAGAGGGCGATGGCCGCCATCTCGGACAGCATACAGGTTTCGGGAAGCAAGCAGTATCTTCGCTTCTACGAAAGGAACGACGCGACCGGCGAGTACGTCCAGATTCCGCTCGACGTAGCCGCACTCTAGGGGGAGGGAAAAAATGACGTGGTTAATTTACAGAACGGCGGTGGCCGTAAAGGAAGCGGGGGAACGTCTCAAGTGGGGATGGCTTATTAGGCTGGGGCTTCGGCTAAGGGAGGCGGCGGGCCGTGGAAAAATTAGGTAGCCAGGAGAGGATGCTGGAGATAATCCGGCGGCTTTCCGAGAACCACGCCACCGGGCTTGCGAACAGCGAGCTTGCGAAACTCGTGGGAACGTCGGAGGCGAACATCTGCCGGGATCTTCAGATATTCCGCAGACACGGATGGGTTGTGCGTGGCGAGGGGGATCGCTGGCGGCTGTCCCCCGATTTCGGGGGCCTCGCCGGGCAGATCATGAAATCATACCAGGCGGCGAAGCTGAGGCTGTCCGAGGAAGAGGCCATGTACGCCTCGGCCATGCAGTAAGGGGGAAAAAGATGGCAAGAAAAGCAAGGGAAACCGTCCCGGAGGAAGCCCGGGCGTTGGACTTGGCGGCCGCCGAGAAGCGGGAGGACGAACTCACCGCCGAAAAAGCACTCGAGCTTTACGGAAATGGGCAACCGTACGAACGCCTGCGGTACATGGAGGAGGTAAGGAGCCTTCTGGATCTTACCGGCAGGTCGATCATGGAGATGGGCAAACGGCTGATCGTCCTGAAGGCAAACGAGAACCACGGTGGATGGCTCCAAACACTTGAGCAGCTCGGCGTTCATTACAGGTTTGCATATCGTGCAATGAACGTCGCGCGAAGGTTCGGCAAATTTGACAATTTGTCAAATTTGAACGCATCGAAACTTGATGCACTCGAGGATTTCACCGATCCCGAACTTCAGGATCTCAACGACGGGAAGGACGTTCTTGGCCTCAACCTGGACGAAATCGAGCGGACGACCGCCACCGCCCTGCGGAAGCGAGTGCGGGACGGGGAAAAGAAGCTGGCCGCGATGAAGGAAGCACACCGGACGGAGGTGGCCAAGCTCAACGAAACCATCGAGGATATGAGGATCAGGGCGGAGGATCCGCAGCAGCTCACGGACGGGCAGAGGGCGGGCAGACTCATAAGGGAAAACTACACCAAGCCCTACACCTTCGCCCTGGCCGAGATTGGCGGCGGCATACGCAGGGCCATGTCGGTCTTAACCGACGCGGAAAGGACGGAGGGCGTCGGGCCGCAGGAACTCAACGAGTGGATGAACGCGTTCATCCACGAGACCGAAAACATCCGCGACCTGTTCAACGAGTGGATGAGCGCGTACGAGAACCCGGAACCGGCCGGCGACAACTTCGCGGACATCATCGAGGGCCGCGCCGATGTATGAGGAATGGGCTAGGCGCATGGCCTCCGAGGAATCCGGGGAGGGCCGAAGGGCGGTGGTCGCCGATATGTGCCGAAGCCTGGGCTTCTCCACCGCGAAGGCGTACAGGACGCTGAAGGAAAACGGGTGGGACTCCGGCCGGGCGAGGCGGAGGGACTCCGGCACGACCTCCGTGGACATGGAACTGCTGGCCACCCTCCAGACCATACAGCGGCAGTGCCTGACCAAGAAAGGCAAGGCGACGCTGCCGCTGAACGTGGCCAGATCGATACTCCAGGAGAGGGGCATGTCCGCCGGCGTGGGCGACAGCCGGCTCCGCTCGCTTCTTCGGGAACACCGGATGTCGGTGGCGGACGCCAAGACCCGAACCCCGCACCAGAGGATGAGGACGGAATATCCCAACCAGGTGCACCAGAGCGATCCGTCGGTTTCCTCCCTGTACTACGCCCCGCGAGGCGGGCAGAAGATAATCGGCGACGAGGAGCACTACAAGAACAAGGACTTCTACTCCGGCGGGGGAAAAACCCGGCTGAAGTGCCTGCGCTACGTGCTGACCGACCACTACTCCGGATCGCTGTGCGCGAGGTACTACGAGGCCTCAGGCGAGACCGCCGCCAACATGTGGGACTTCCTGCTGTACGCGTGGGGGCCGAAGGGAAACAACGCCTACGTCTTCCACGGGCTTCCGGAGCTGCTGGTCTGGGACTGCGGAACCGCCAACCTCGCAAGTGCCACGGTCAACGCCCTGCGGGCCTTCGGCGTGAAAACGGTGCCCCACATGCCGGGCAACTCCCGGGCGAAGGGGCAGGTGGAAAACGGGAACCGGATCGTGGAGAGGCACTTCGAGAGCCGGCTCCGCTTCGAGCCGGTGCGGACCGTGGCGGAACTCAACGAAGCGGTCGAACGCTGGTGCGCGGCCTACAACGCCAACCTGATCAAAGGTCTGGACACGAGGCTCCGCCGCGGCGGGCTGGTGATGGGACGCTCGACGCTGTGGCAGAGGATAAAGCCGGGGCAGATTAGGGAACTGCCCGACTCGGAGACCTGCCGGCAGGTGTTCACGAAGGGCATCCAGACCCGCAAGGTCGGCGGCGACCTTTCCGTGTCGATAGTCCACCCGAGGGAAGGCCGTTCGCTGAAGTACTCCGTCCGCGATCTTCCGGACGTGCTGGTGGGCATGGAAGTAAGGCTCCAGCCGCTTCTCACGTCGGCGGAACCGGTCTGCATCGCAATCATTGGAAAGGGGAAGGAGGAGACGGCGTTCGAGCTGGCCCCAATCGTCTACGACGAGGCCGGCTTCGACGTCGCGGCTCCGGTGCCCGGCATGGACTACAAGAGGCCGGCGGACACCGCGAGGGAGAAGGCGGCCAGGGCTGCTCCCGGCCTCGCGGCGGTCATGGGGCCGGCCCACGGCTTCATCACGGCGGACAATCCCTTCATGCGGCAGTCCACCGGAACCGCAATCGAGGTCGCCGAAACCGTCCACACCCACGAGATCATCGTAAGTGCGGTGGAGGCCGCCAAGAGGGTAAAGGCGGAACTCGGCCACGTTCCGGAAGGGTTCGTGGACGAAATGCGGGAACGCCATCCGGAGGGCGTGCCCGTCCGCATCGTGAACGAATACATAAAAGACCGAAAGCCGAAGGCCGACATCGTCGTGAACACCAAAGGCTGGGTCATGGAAGGCGGAGCGTCGAAGGACGCGGCCGCCGAACCGCAGGCGTTCCCCGCCGAACGGCCGGCGGCGAAAATCGCATAGACAGGAGGAAATATGCTGCAACTCAAAACTTTCAGGAAATTCGGGCTTGTCGCCGACCCCTTCACCGGGGACGTGACCAAGGCCG
>WQZW01000030.1 GCA_009780545.1 Treponema sp. | reverse complement strand
CGCCGCCACGCCGCCCTCCCGGACGTCCTCGCTGCGGTAGTCCTTTTTGAAAAAAGCCTGGATGCCCTTGAGGAAACCTTCCTTGAAGGCGGAAAGATGGGTGCCGCCGTCGGAAGTGTGCTGGCCGTTGACGAACGAGAAATAGCTTTCGCCGTAGTTGCCGGTGTGGGTGAAGGCGAACTCCAGTTGGCCGTTGGCCGAGGGAGCGCCCTTGTAGTACCCCAGCGGATACAGGGCCTCATCGCCGGTTTCCTCGTCCAGCAGGTCGAAAAGGCCCCGTTTGCAGGCAAATTGCTTTCCGTTGAAAGAAAGGGTGAGTCCGGAATTGAGGTAGGCGTAGTTCTTGACGCGCTTTTCGATGAAGGCCGGATTGTAGGCGTATTCCGGAAATATCTCCGGATCGGCGGAAAACTCCACGTAGGTCCCGTTCTTCCGTTTTTCCTTGAGCCTGCCCTTGCGTTGGCTCTTGAGGTTTCCCCGTTCGAACACCGCCTCGGCGAACTCGCCGTCCCGGATCGAAATCACCCTGAAGTGAAGGGAAAGGGCGTTGACCGCCTTGGTCCCCACGCCGTTCAGCCCCACGGAAAACTGGAACACCTCGTCGTTGTACTTCGCCCCGGTGTTGATCACCGAAACGCACTCGACCAGCTTTCCCAGCGGAATCCCCCGGCCGTAATCCCGCACCTTCACCGTCGCGAGGCCGGGCTTTTCCTCCTCGACGGAAACCTCGATCAGTTTGCCGTTCCCCATGATGAACTCGTCTATGGCGTTGTCGATGACTTCCTTCAACAGGACGTAGATGCCGTCGTCCGGGTTGGAACCGTCGCCGAGCCGGCCGATGTACATCCCGGTACGCAGGCGGATATGTTCCAGCGAGGAAAGCGTCTTGATCTTGGATTCGTCGTAGCCGGAAGCGGCCGGGGGAAAAAGTTGCGGAGCCGCAGCTTCCGGCTTGCCGGCTTTTGCGGCGACCTTCGGCACGGCCTTTTCCTTCGTGCCGGATTTTGCGGCGATCTTTGTCGGCGGATTCGGGGCCGCCTTTTCCTTCGTGACGGTTTTCCCGACGCTCTTTGCCGTCGGCTTTGCGGCGACCTTGGTAACGGCTTTCCCGACAGCCTTTGCCGGCGGTTTCGGGGCAACCTTCTCTTTCGTTACGGATTTCCTGACGGCCTTTGCCGGCGGTTTTGCCGCAACCCCGGTCTTGGTACCGGCCGGTTTCCCGCCGTCGGCCTTGACCTTCGGTCCCGGTTTTTTGCCGGCCGCCTTGACCGCCGTACCTTTGGCCCCGGCTTTCGGGGCGGTTTTCTTTGCGGCACCCTTCGCGGTACCTTTACGCTGAGTTGCCGTGGTTGTCGCCATTCCTCTTCCTTAAAGCATTCCTATGATAGCCGGCGAAGTTTTTCGATGCCCGCCTCGGAATCCCGAATCGATTTTTCCAGTTCGAGGATGTCCTTCTCGGCCCGGGCGATCTTGTCCCGCTTTTCCTGAATCATCCTGCGGTACTTCTCGATCCCGGCGTTCTCCTCGTCTATGGCGATGGCCGCCTTCAGTTTTTCCGCGGCGGCCTCGCACTCCCGTATTCCCCGCACGGCCTTTTCCGCCTCGGCGACCCTTTCCCCGTCCTCCGCCGTCAAAAGCCCGGCGATTCCGGATTTTCCGCCGGGCGTACCGGACACCTGCCGACCGATGCCGGCGAACAGGCGTTTCAGTTCGGCCTGGGAGTCGAGAATCCTGGTCTTCAGGGTCTGGATATGTCTGGCAGGTCCCCCGTCGACGCTGAAGGTCTCGGCTATGCCGTTCTTTTCTTCCTTTAGGTCGGCCAGCTCACGGTCGATGGTCAGGGCGGCCTCCCGTTTGGCGTCTATCCGGGCGCAGAGGCCGTCGATGTCGGCCGTTTCCGGAAAAAGGCTGGCCGAGGCCTCCCGCCCGAACTTCTCGCCGGCGGTCCTGTGGAGCCGGTCCAGCCCGTCCTGCGCCTTGACCAGGAAGGAGCGGAGGACCAGGCCCTGGGCGCTTTTCCCTATCCATGTAAAGACGTTGCCCCGTTCCTTGTTTTCCAGGTCGGAAACCCGTTCCTCCAGCGAGCGTATCTTGCCGGAAAGCTCGTCCGCCTCGGTCCTGAAGGGGGAGCAGAATTCCTCAGTGCCGGAACCTTCCAGCAGCATCTTTCCCAGTTCCCGGTGCAGTTCGGCAAGCTCGTTCCGGCAAGTCCCGCACTGGGCTTCCTTGTCCTCGATGTTCTGCCCCAGCTCCTTGAACAGGAGCATCTGCCGCTCGGCCGCCCGTATCGCCTCTTCCCAGTCGGCGATGTCGTCCCTGTGCCTGCCGCATGCGTTCAGCTCGCCGAATAGCCCCGAATCCGCCGAAAGATCGACCGTTTCCCGTGAATTTTCGTAATGTTCAAAAACAGACTGCCCGATCTGTGCCCGAAGGGTCTCCAGAAGGGACGCAAGCTCCTTCTTTCGCTGTTCGAACTCGTTGATCTGCCGTTTTCTGTCGTCCATAAACCTATTATACTACACCGTCTTTGGTTTGAAAAGAGAAAGCCTACGAATCGTCGGACGGGGAAGGATAAAACTGCCGGCCCCCGCAGGATCGTTGTCCGCGGAGGCCCGGGAACCGCCGAGTCCGGCGGTTCCCCCGTTTATTTCTCTATGGCAAAGGAAACGTCGCCGAGATTCCGCTTCAGCTCCGCGCTGGGCACGAAGACGACCTTCACCCCTTTCACGCTACCGGAGGAAAGCTCGCCAGGAGCGTTCGCCCCCTCGCTTTTCACCGAGACGCGGAAACTGCCCAGGCCTTCCAGCTTGACCGAGTTTCCCTGTTTCAGGTACTCCGGCAGCAGTTCCATCAGGGCGTTCAACGCCTTCTGCACGTCGCCCGGGGGAAGGTCCGCCTTCGCCCCGACTTCCTTGGACAACTGCCTGACCCGCACCGTCCCGGACTTTTCGGGAGTGAGATACCATTTCGAATTGGAAGGGTTTGCAGGATTTCTCCGCATAATTTTCTTCAGCTTAACCGACATCAAGACCTCCGTAAGATAGAATGATACATTGTAAACCGATATCGCCTTTTCGTCAACCGTCGGTTCAAACTGTCTTCGGTAGTTTGAACCCGGAACTCCGCGGGCAGGCCGGATCACGCATCGTTGAGCCCCTTCAGCCTTCCCATCTGTCCCCGAAAGAACGCCTGCGTCCCCCCCCGTCGGTCGATCTCGGCCTGCATCCTCCCCCTGACGAACTCGGCAAAGTCCTTCAGCGACTCTGCGGTAATCTCCCCGGATTCGTCCCGCCTGACATGATCGGCCGGCGGTATCGGTTCCAGGACGACCATGGTTTCCGTCGGCAGGGAACGGCCGAGGAGGGACCGGGGAGGAAAGGGGCCCGGGGAAAAAACCGTCACCAACGGCACGACCGGAACGCCCAGCTCGGCGGCCAGCCTGAAGGCCCCGATCCGGAAGGGCCGTATCCGCTGGTTATACAGGAAGCACTCGCCTTCCGGGTAAAAGTGGAGGAAACGGCGGTAACGGAAGCCCTTCCGGCAGGACTCAAGGAGGCTGCGGTAACCGCGCTTCCCCCGGGGGATCGGGACGCCGCCCAGGAGCCGGGTAAAGGTTCCCAGGTAGGGGGGCTCCACCGTGGCCTCCAGCAACGTCTGGAACATGAGGCCGGGAAGCGCCAGGCAGGAAACCTTGACCGGATCCAGGAAGGTGGTGTGGTTCGAGACGGTAACCGCCCGCCTTATCCCCTTAAGCCGCCTAAGGTGTTTGTAGCCGGTGAGGTGCTGCACGAAGTTGATGAGGACCGCGACGGGAATGACGGCGTAGTAGGCCAGGGCCGAGGCCAGGCGGAACCAAACCGAGAGATCCATCGGCGGTCTTCCGTGTCGGTAGGGCATCAGCTTACCGACCTGTCCTTCCATTTGAAGCCCCTGCCGGAAACCGTCCTGAACCAGGACCAGCCGGCCATGTAGATCAGGTTGAGGAACAGCAGCGGCCAGAGAAAGCCGTACCACCAGGGCAATCTCTGCCCCAGGAAGGCGAACACCCAACAGAGGGTATATAGAACAACCACGGTTAGGATGTGCATGGTCCAGGGGCTGGAAGCGGCGATGTTGAGGAACAGCAGGGGCAGGGGGAAGAACAGGAAGAAGAACACGACGATCATCAGGAAAAAAAGGTGCACGGTGTTCTTGCCGAGGAAGTCGAATATGTTCTTCCCGATCCCGTTGATCGCCGCGCGGTATCCCCCGTACATCCTGCATCCCACATGCTCGGCGACGCTGAGAAACCGGGTCGAAAAGCCGTACCGTTTCACGATCCGGCTCATGTAGATGTCCTCGCTGGTTTTTTTCTTGAAGGAATCGCAGCCCCCTATCGCATCGAAGACTTCCCTTCGTATGGCGATGAATTGGCCGATGGCGGCCGAGAACCAGGACACCCCGACATAGCGGTTCAGGAAGATCGGGATGGCGAAGGCGGTGAGAAAAAACATCACCGGAACGGTTACCTTCTCGCCGAAACTGCCGAACACCTGCCCGACGTATCCTGAGATCATGTCGGCCTTGAGTTTTTGCAGGTTGGTTACCGCCCAGGAAATGCTGGTCGGGCCATGGACGGTGTCCGCATCGGTGAACAGGAGGATTTCCCCCTCGGCATGGCCTGACAGTTGGTGCAGGGCATAGGGTTTGCCGTACCAGTCCTCCGGCAGGGGCTCCCCCTTGAAAACCCTGACCCTCGGATCTTCGGCCGCGATCCGGCTTATGATCTCCCAGGTCCTGTCCGTGGAATTGTCGCTGAGGACGAGAATCTCGTAGTTCCGGTAGAGCTGGTTGCGAAGGGAGGCAAGGCACCTTTCGATATTGGCCTCCTCGTTCCTTGCCGGCACGAGCACCGACACGAGCGGTCCCTCGAAGATATCCGGGGCGGAGCTGAACCGCCACATCTCGTAGTGGTTGGCCAGGGACATGAGGAAGAAATAGCAGCCGACCACGATAAGGATCGGATAGTAGAAGGGACTGAGCAGATCGAAGAGGTATTCGGCCATTACCTGCCCCTTCCCCCGCGGTCGGCCTCGATGGCGGACATAAGCTCGGCGGCGAACCGGTTCGAGGGGTAGACTTCGAGGGCCAGCCGCACCCACGGGCGGGCCTGCTCGAACTCCCGCTGCTGGACGAGGGCCCATCCCACGGCCGACCTCACGTTGAACAGGTCGTCCCTGTCCATGTTGTCCTGCCCGACGATCTCCTCCATCATCTGTATGCCCCGCTTGAAGTTGTTGAAGGGTCGGGGGGCAAAGACCCAGCGCGCGGCGATAAGGTAGCGGGCCGCGGCGTTGCGGGGGTCGTGTTCCAGGGCCCGGCGGGCGAATTTTTCCACGTCCAGGCCGTTGGCCATGGCGAAGGTCCAGTTGCTGGCCTGAATCAGGTGGGCGAGGTTTTCCCCCCGCAGAACCCAGCCCTCGGCTCCCGGCTCCTCGGCAAGTACCAGCTCGGCCAGCCTGAGCCCCTCGGTAAAGTGGGAACGGGCCTCCGGATTCCGCTCCTCGAAAAGCAGGGCCTTCCCCATAAGGAACTCCGCCCTGGAAAGGGCCAGGTTCAGGGCCGTCCCGGAAAGGCCCTCCCGTGCCGAGGCCACCGTTCGGGTATACAATGGCTTCAGTTCGTCGGCATTCAATTTCTGTTCGTAAACCGCATCCCTGAAGGGAATCAGCCGTTCGGAAACCCGTTCGGCATGCAGGCCGACGGTCGCGGCCAAAAGGAACGGGATCAGACATATTCTTCTCATGGCCTCACTATACCGACTCGGGGCCTTTAAGACAAGTAGCAAGACTTAAACGATGTTTTCATACAGCAGATAGACTAAATGGAAAAAATAGTCATAAACTGGATCAGACTTGGCCGGAGAAAGGTGGTATCTTACGATAAAACGGTGATTATTCCGGCATGGCGGGGGAATCTTGGGAAGAATCTTCCGGCGGGGGCGTTTCGGCTTCCGGGCGGCTTCGGGCCTCCTCGGCAAGTTCCCCGATCTTGGCCACCATGTCGAAACCTTCCCGAATGCTCGTGTCGGCATGGAAACGCAGTATGGGAATCTTCCTCAGATGGAGGCTGGAACCGAGCAGCGAGCGGATGAAACCGGCCGCATTCCGCAGGCCCTCCGTCCCCTCCCCGATTTTCGTCCCTTCCCGAATGTCGGAGACGTAGACCTCGGCATAGGAAAGGTCGCCCGAAACCTCGACCCTGGTGATCGAGACGAAGGGGGAAACCCGCCGGTCCTTGATCCGGCCCTCGAGGATGAGCTCCCCGATCATCTGCCGTATCTGCCGGCCCAGCCGCTCGGTCCTGAAATCGGCCATCGGTCAGCTTCCCCCGCCGAGCTTCCTGGCAACCTCGACCGTTTCGACCACCTCGAAGTGGTCGCCGACGTTGATCGCGTCGAAACCCTCGATCCCCATGCCACACTCGTAGCCCGATGCGACCTCCCGCACGTCGTCCTTGAAACGTTTCAGCGAGGCGATCTTCCCATGATGGAGGACGATCTCGTCCCGGATGACGTTGACGGAGCAGCTCCGCTTGACCGTCCCGCTCTGGACGTAACAGCCGGCGATGGTGCCGATCTTCGGAACCTTGAAGGTGTCCCGCACCTCGACCATGGCGACGACCTCCTCCCTGGTCTCGGGTTTGAGCATTCCCTCCATGGCCTGCTGTATTTCCTCTACCGCCTTGTAGATGACGTTGTATTTGCGGATGTCGACCTTTTCCTGGTCGGCCAGGTGCTTGGCCTTGGGCAGGGGCCGGACGTTGAAGCCAATGACGATGGCCTTGGAAGCCACGGCGAGGTCCACGTCGCCCTCGTTGATCGGGCCGGGCAGGGCCTGGATGACATGGAGGCGTATCTCGTTGGTGGAAAGTTTCTCCAGGCTGTTCTTCAGTGCCTCGGCCGAACCCTGCACGTCGGCCTTGATGATCACCTTCAGCTCCTGGACCGCACCCTCGTTGATCATGTCCCGGAGGTTCTCCACGGTAACCCGCTTGAGGTTCTTGGTGTCCTCGAACCGCTTCAGTTCCTGCCGTTTGGAGGAGTACTCCCGCGCGACCTTCTCGTCCTCGACCACCTGCAGCGGATCGCCGGCGTTGGGGATTCCCTCGAATCCCAGTATTTCCACCGGCATGGCCGGCGTCGCCTGGCGGAGCTTCTCGCCCTTGTCGTTGAAGATCGCCCGCACCTTGCCGGGCCAGACGCCGGCGACGAAGGAATCGCCGATGCCGATCGTCCCCCTTTCCACCATCACCGTGGCGACGATGCCCCGGCCATGGTCTATCCGCGACTCGAGGATCTTTCCCTCGGCTGCCCGCCCGTAGTTGGCCTTGAGGTCGCCGAGTTCCGCCTCCAGGAGGATGGCGTCTATCAGCTTGTCGATGCCGAGTTTTTGCAGGGCGGAAATCTCCACGAACATCGTCTGCCCGCCCCAGTCCTCCGGCATCAGCCCCAGTTCGGAAAGCTGGCTCTTGACCCGGTCGAGGTTCGCCTCCGGCTTGTCGATCTTGTTGATGGCCACGATGATGGGAACCTTGGCCTCCTTGGCATGGTTGATCGCCTCCAGCGTCTGGGGCATGACCCCGTCGTCGGCGGCCACGACCAGGACCACGATGTCGGTAACCTGGGCTCCCCGTGCCCGCATGCGGGTAAAGGCTTCGTGTCCCGGCGTGTCCAGGAAGGTGATGCTGCCCCGGGGAGTATCGACCATGTACGCCCCGATATGCTGGGTGATCCCGCCGAACTCGCCGGCAACCACGTCGGCCTTGCGGATCGCGTCCAGCAATTTTGTTTTGCCGTGATCGACGTGGCCCATCACGGTAACCACCGGCGGCCTGGGCAATAGTTCCGCGCCGTCGTCACTCTCGGTCTCGATCACCGTCTCGTCGTACAGGCTGACGATCTTCACGTCCGTGCCGTACTCGGCGGCAAGGATCGTGGCGGTGTCGGCGTCGATCTGCTGGTTGATCGTTACCATCATCCCCATCCGCATGAGCCGCTGAATGAGCTCCGATGCCTTGAGGTTCATCTTCTTGGCAAGCTCGGACACGGAGATGACTTCCATCATCTCGATGGATTTGGGAACGGAACTTGCCGTATGGGTGATTTTCTTTTTCGACTGAAGGAGTTTACCCTCTATCTCGAGTTCCTTTTCCTTGCGGTTATAGACCGGCTTCTTGGCCTTGAAACTCCGTTTGACGGGTCCCTTCTCCGAGGTGCCGGCCGCAGGCGGCGATCCAGGCCTTCCCGGTCCGCCGGGACGCGGGGCAAAGCCTCCGGGACGGCCGGACATTCCCGGCCTGGGCGGGCCGCCGTAGCCTCCGCCCTGTCCGGGCGGCCTCGGGCCTCCCTGTCCGTACCTGGGACCGCCGGAAAACCCTCCCGGCCGGTTCCCGGAAGGCGGCCCGAACCTGCCGGGCGGCCTCGATCCCTGGTCCGAAGAAGGTCGGCGGTCGAAGGAACCCCCGGAATTCTGCTGCCCGCCCTGGTACCCGGTACCTTGGTACCCGCCGCCGCCAGGCCTTCTCGGGGGCCGCCTGTCGTCGCCGGGACGGTCGTCCCCCTGGCGATTATCTCCCGGGCGGTCCTCCGGTCTGCGTCCGCCGTCAGGGCGACGGTTGACGAATCGGCCCCCCACCCTGCCGGCAACGACCGCCGGACGCTGGGCGAAGGGAAACGCCGGTTTCGGGGCCTCCGATTGCGAAGATTCCGGGAGCGGGGCGGATTCGGTCGGACCGGGTCTTTCGCGGGAAACCTCGGTGCCGGGGGCGGATTCGGCGGGGCTTTCCCCGCCGCGGTCCGGTCGGCCACCCGACCATCCGCCCGGAGTGTCGGCATCGTCCCTGCGGGGAAGCCCCTTGGTCCCCTGTCCGGAGACGACGATCTTGGGTTTTCTGGCAGTCGAAGGACCGGAACCGGTCTGCGGGGCGGGTTTCTTCTTCACCACGACCACCTTGCGGCGTTCCCCGGCCTCGGCGCCGCCCTTGGGCACGGAACCAGCTCCCTTCCCCTCGGCCGGGGCCTCGGGCGCACGTTTTATCAGCTCGGCCTTTGGCTGGGTCTTGTCGGTTTCTTCTGCCATCTACCTTATTGTTCCCCTTCTTCTTTATTCGTAGCTCAGTTCAAGTTCCGCGCCGCAGTTCGGGCAGCCCACGGTGCCGGCGGAATAGCCTTCCGCGTCGATGGTAAACGTCTTCCCGCATTCGGGGCACTCGATCTCGTCCGCCTGGTCCCCTTCCTCGTCCCCGGAAGCCTCGGACTCCTCTCCCTCGTCCTCCGGCTCCCCGTCGGCTTCCTCCTCCTCGGCCACCTCGACGATCTCCACCGATTCGTCGATCAGCGCCCGCAATACCCGGAGCCGTTCCTCGGAAAGCCCCTCGATGGCCTCCAGCCGCTCCGGGCCCAGCTCAAGGAAGTCTACAATGTAGTCTATACCGTTATCAAGCAGGAGCTGCGCCACTTCCTGATCCACCTCGGGAAGCTCGCAGATGCGGGAAAATTCCTGCTCGTCCGTGTCGGCGAAAAGTTCGGAAACCGCCCGCCTGGATTCGGCGGCGATGTCCATCTGGGCGAACTGGCTCTCGGTCTTCACGTCGATCATCCAGTCGGTGAGCTTGTTGGCAAGGCGGACGTTCAGCCCCTGCTTGCCGATGGCCAGCGAAAGCACCGAATCGGCGACCAGGGCCAGGGCCTTGCGCGACTTCTCGTTGATGATGATCACGTCCTTGACCT
>WQZW01000029.1 GCA_009780545.1 Treponema sp. | reverse complement strand
TGTTTCTGGACATCACCGGGCGAGAGATACGGGAAGGGGGAAACGCATGATTGCGGTTGTAGTCGCACTTTGGGTTCGCAATTTGAAGGTGTTCGTGAGGAACAAGCCGGCTTTGTTTTTCAGTCTGGTGCTTCCGTTCTTTTTCGTTTTCGTTTTCAGCCGCGTTTTCGGAAGCGCGTCTCTCATGCTCGCCGGCATTATTATAACCACGGTTTTCGACGCGAGTCTTCGCATATCGTCAAACACAATCGACGACATGACCGGCGGCTTCATGAAGGAGGTTTTGGTTTCACCGGTGCCGAGGGTTGCGGTTGCCCTTGGACAGTTCGCATCGTCCGCGACGGTGGGAACTGCGCAGGGGATTTTGATTTACCTGATAGGATTTCTGATGGGGCTTCGGCCGGCATCGCTTTTTACGGTCGTGGTTGCGGTTGCGTCGATGGTTTTCGTGGGCTTCATATTCGCCGGTCTCGGGCTTCTTCTCGCTTCCAAAGCCAAGAATATGCAGGCTTTTCAGGCGATTTCGATGGCGATAACGATGCCGATGACTTTCATCTCCGGCGCGTACATTCCGCTTTCCGCACTGCCGGTTCCGCTTCAGTGGGTGGGCCGTTTCAACCCGATGACGTATGCCGTGCATTTTTTCAGACGTGCAATCATGGACATAAGGGACGAGCACATCGACGGGCTTCTTGCAGCCGAGCAGGAGATTTTGCGGTTCGGATCGTTCATTGTTACGCCCGCGCTTTCGGTTTTTATACTGATGGTTTTTGGGGCAATCTTTCTGCTTTTGTCCACCGTAACTTTCGCAAAGCTGGATTTCTCGAAGATGAACCGGAACAAGGCGGACGCGGGGGATTTCTGGGGATAGGTTAAACCACGAAAAGTGCCTTTTCGGTGGACGTTCTTGAAAGGGAAGGCTTCCTGTGTTATCTTTAGGGGACGCTACGCGCGATTGATGCAGGGGCGGACAGGGGGATGTAATGACCGTGACTGAAGCTGTTTCGATTCTGGACGGCCAGTTTTTCTGCGGGGAAAACGAGGCTACTTTGGAGGTGGAATCCGCCTGCGGGTCCGACCTGATGAGCGACGTGATGGCCTTCGTCAAGGATCGGGTGCTGCTCCTGACCGGGTTGGTCAATCCGCAGGTGATCCGGACGGCGGCCCTGCTGGACATCCATGCGGTGATCTTCGTCCGGGGCAAGGTTCCGGGGGCCGACATGGTGGAAATGGCCGAGGATTCCGGGATCATCCTTGCCGGCACGAAGCTGCCGATGTTCATCGCCTGCGGAAAACTGTACGAAGCCGGCCTGCGTACCGGCGGTACGCGGATTATCTAGCCCCGGAAACCGCCGATTAAATGGGAATTCGGCGGCTTCTAATCCCGCCCCCTGCTTCCGGTACGGAAGTTCCGTCTTCTGCCGCCGGATCCCTTGCCGCCTCCGTCCACTGAAAAAAGCCGTACCTTGGTTTCAGGCTTTCTCAGGCCGCGGTTGCCCCAGGCGAGGAGGGCCGGCAGGACGACGAGCATGGGGGAAAGGGCGCAGGCCAGTTCCGGCAGGCGTTTTCCGGCAAAGGCCGGCAGGAGGAGCCTGAAGGCCAGGGCCATGGCGACCAGAGCGAAGGGCAGCATCGCCCAGGCGAAGTTCAGCGGAAGGCCCTGTCTGCCGAGTATGGGTACCGGCGAAAACGACCTCCGGCCTCCGGCTTCCGAATCATTCGACAGCGAACTCCACAACGAAAGGGCGAAGGTTCCGAGGGAAAAGCAGAAACCGGCAAGGACGAAGGTCGGGGAAAGTGGGGCGAAAAAAGCCAGGCCGGCGAAGGCCGCCAGCAGGAATCCCGCCAGCAGGAGGCGGAAGGCCGGACTTTTGCGCACCGCCTGCCGGCCGGAACCCCGGGAGAAAAGGTCGCCTGCCGGCCCGGCAAGCAGTACCCCGAAACCGGCGAGAAAGGATGCCAGGGCGAAGCCCCAGGAAGCTCCCAGGGCAAAGGCCGAAAGTACCGGCAGGCAGGGCGCAAGCCTGGCCGAATCGCGGCCGGCGGCAAGGCGGAGCGGGCGGACGGCGAAGAGGCAGGTGCCGGCAAGGAAGGCTGCGAGGAAAAGCAGGTCGCGCTCCACCCTTTCCGTCCCCACGAACCAAAGAGCCGCACCGGCAACCGTGGAAACGGCAAAGGACAGCAGGCGTGCAAAGGCCATACCGCATCAAAGCAGGAAAAGGGCGGCGGAAATAAAGATTCCCAGAAGGGCGCCGACGACCACCTCGAGCGGGGTATGTCCCTGAACCTCCTTTACCAGATGAAAGTCGATGCCCAGCTTTTCCGAGGCAGCCCGTCCCAGGCCGTTCAGGGCCCTGGCCAAAAGCCCGGCCGACCGCCGCACCCCCACCGCATCCCGTAGGACGACCAGGGCAAACCACAGGGAAAAGACGAAGATGTTCGAGGTAAGCCCCTCGCTGAAGGCTATCGAGGCCGAAAGCGAGCAGACCACCGCCGAATGGCTCGAGGGCATTCCGCCCGTCCGACAGGCTATGATCCGGGCGATCTCGCCGGGCCTCCGCGCGCGCCCGCCGAAAACGAAGATAAGCCCCTTCAGGAGTTGTGCTATGCAGAGGCTTAAAAAAGAGGAAAGAAAAACGATGTTTTCAAAAAACAGCCTCAAAGACGCCGTAAAGTCTGCAAGCATATTCTACGATGCCCCTTCTTTCGAGGTTTGTCAAGAGTTGGTCCGATCCTCCGGGACGAGCCGTCGCCTTCGGAGGATCGGCTTCCTTCCAATTCTCTGATTTAGGTCCTTCCGTTGCCGGTATCCGTCATCCAAGGGGCGAGTATCCCGGCGAGGTTTCCGGCTTCCGGGACGGGCTTTTCCGGGTTGAAGTGGGGGCGGAGTTCGCGGCAGAGGCCGAACAGGGGAGGGAGGATGATGCCGGCGGCGGCGAGCAGGTCGGGATCGGCGGAGGCGGCTTCTTCGGGGGGGGCGTCCAGGAACACTCGGCCGGCCTTCATGATGACGATACGTTTTGCGTGGGTTGCGGCGGCACGGATGTCGTGGGTGACCAGAATCACCGTTTTGCCCAGTGAACGGAGGTCGGAGACGGTCCGCATGAGGGAGGCGGCCCCGGGGAAGTCCTGGCCGTCCAGGGGTTCGTCCAGGAGGAGGATGTCGGCACCCATCGCGACCACGGCGGCGAGGACGGTTCTGGTCCTGTCGGCCTTGGGCAGGGCCTGGGGGAACTCGGCGGCGAGGTGGGCTATGCCCAGGAGGTCCAGGGCGGCCCGTACCTTGGCTTCGATTTCTGCCCGGCCGGCCAGTCCGCGCCCGGCCTTTTTCGCCCGGAGCCTGAGGGCGAAGGCCACCTCCTCGAAGACGCTGCCGGTAAATAGCTGACTTTCGCCGTCCTGCATGACGAAACCCAATTCGCCCGAAATTTCCGCCGGGTCCATCCCGGAGGTGTCCCGGCCGGCAACGGCAATGCGGCCGGAATCGGGGCGGAGCAGGCCGGCAACGGTTTTCAGCAGGGTGGTTTTTCCCGAGCCGTTTTCCCCGACAATGGCAACGAACTCGCCCTTTTCCACGGTAAGGTCCAGCCGGTCGAGTGCCGGATTTTCGGGCCGTTCCGGATAACGGTAGCCGAGGTTCCGTATTTCCAGGGCGGGGAAATTGATTTCGGGTGAAGGCGGGGGCACCGGTCCATTCTTCCGCGAAGGATGGACTCGGAGATTTGCTTCGCAAATCTCCGGGCATTGCTGCGGAGGCGTTGGTCCATCCTTCTGTGAAGGATGGACTCGGAGATTTGCTTTGCAAATCTCCACGCATTTGCTCTTGTCAATAAACGGGTGGAGCTTTGCCTTGCAAAGCTCCGAGCCCAATCTCCGTAGGAGATTGGGCATGGCTTGGCCCCCCGCATCGGGAATTGGTTCTCGCTTTTTGGCGAGCAGGGCGGTAACGGCACCTGAGACGTCGAGGGGAAAGGGGGAAAGCGGGCTGCCGCGGTCGGCGAGTTCCAGGGCCAGCCGGCAGACGTCGGGAATGCCGATGCCGGCACGGAGGCAGAGTTCGCTGTCGGCGAAGATTTCGGCCGGGGACGCGAGGGCGAGGAGCCGGCCTTCCTTGAGCAGGCAGATTCTGTCGGCAAACTCGGCGGCTTCCTCCGGGGCGGCGGTGGCCATCACCACGGTAAGCTTTCCTTCCAGGCGGAGTTTCCTGACGAACGAAAGTACCTGTAGGCGGCCGGCCGGATCGAGCCTCGTGCAGGGTTCGTCCAGCACCAGAAGCCGGTCGGCCATGGCGCAGGCCGCGGCGATGGCCAGCCGCTGCCGTTCCCCGCCTGAAAGGGTCGCCGGGGAACGCCGGGCCAGGTCGCCGAGGCCGGCTGCCGCGATCGCCCGGTTCGCCCTTGCGGTGATTTCTTCCTTGGAGAAGAGCAGGTTTTCCAGGGCAAAGGCCACTTCGTCGAAAACGCAGGAACCGAAAAGCTGATTGTCCGGGTCGTCGAAGGCCATTCCCACCTTGCGGGCCAGGGTCGCCGCCGATGCAAGCCTCGTGTCCGTGCCGTCTATGCGCACCCTGCCGGAGAAGCTGCCGGGCAGGGAATGGGGAATCAGGCCGCCGAGAAGCCGGCAGAGGCTGGTCTTGCCGGCCCCGTTCGCTCCCATTACGGCGACAAACTCCCCGGGTTCGATTCTCATGCCGAGGTTCCGCAGGGCTTTCCGGCCGGAGCCGGCGTAACGCCAGCTTACCCCCTCGATCTCAACCACGGAGGCCGGGTCCCAACAGGCGGTCGGCGACAAGGACCAGGGCCGAGTACAGGCCGGCCAGCACCAGGGCCAGACAGTCGGCCCTGCCCATCCTCGATGACAGGAGCCAGGTCCGCGTTTCGTGGGCCCCGAAAGCCCTCGAATCCATCACCAGGGAAATGGCCAGCGAACGCCGCAGGAGCTTGACCATGAGGGGGAGCGCTATCGCCCGGTACTCGCCGATGCGGGCAAGGGGCCCGACCGGGGAAAGCCCCCGAAGCCTCCGCGCGTCCATGATCAGGCCGGCTTCCCGCCGGAAGGAGGCGACCAGGTTCAGGGCGGAGCTGACGGCAAAGGCCGCGCGGTAGCCCAGGCCGAGGTGGGCCAGGGCCCAGGCCAACAGCCTCGGTTCGCAGCCCAGGACCGACAGCGACATGAGGGCGGTGATTCCCAGTATGCGGAAGGCCACCACCAGGCCCGCGATCAGCCCGTCCAGGTTTATCGCCCCGCGGCCGCCGAGCAGGGGCAGCCGGGCCGGGAACAGCGGCCTGACCAGGAAACGGGTTTCCGGGCCGTACCTGAACAGCATCTGCAGGAGGATCATGGTGAGGACAAGGAAAGCGAGGAACTTGGCGCGGGGAAAGATATCGGCCGGTCTAAGCCCGGAAGCAAGGGCGACGGCAAGGAACGTCAGGAACTGGAAGCCGGCCACCGGCAGCGAGGTGACGGCAAAGACGGGCAGGGTAAGTCCGGTGGCCAGGATCAGCCTGGTCCTGGGGTCGAGCCGAAAGACGAAACCGGTTTGCGGCAAGGGAAACTCGGGCTAGTTTTCCCTGCGGACCAAGGCGGAGTCGAAGCCGGCGTTCCCCAGCATGAAGGCCAGGGCCTGAACCTCGGAGGCGGCGATGCCCGGAAGTACCACCCGCCAGAGCGGTCCCCGCCCGTCGCCTTCGTGCCGTTCGAACCTCGGGTCAAGTCCCGCCGAACGAAGCCGGTCGAAACAGGCCTGGGCCAAAGCCGGTCGGGCAAAGGAGCCCACCTGCACCCGGTAAACGCCGCCGTCGCCCGGACTCGGCATCTTGGGATGGATCGTCGCCTGCATGCCCCCCAAAAATTCCGCGGGCAGCACCTGACCGGCCGGAATCTGGCCGGGTACCTGCAAAGACGAAGCCTGCGGGCTTACGATCGCGGCCGCCGGACGACCGACTGACGGTTGCCCCGCAATGCCGGACTGAGGGGCAAAAAGCTCCCCGGAGGCATTACTCAGCAGGGCCTGGATGATCGCCACGACGGTGGGCTGCGGAATCTCGATAGGGTACTCCTGCCCATCGACCACGACGACCAGCCGCATCCCCACCGTTCCGCCCGAGCTGTACACCTGCAGCGGCAGCGTGCCAGGATCGAGCGCGACGGCCTCGCTCCGCCAGGTGACTCCCTGGTTGGGCAGGGCGGAATTCGGCCGTGCCGGAACCACCGTCCGCGAGGGAGGCATGAGGAGATTTTCGCCCACAACCTGTGCCTGCCCCGCCAACGGGACCAGGGCAAGAACGCCGACAGCCAACAATGCTCTTTCAAACCGCTTCATCTGCTTTCCTTAAGGGCATATTCGCCAAACCTAGGAACCCGAAGGAGTATTCGGGCCTCAATAAAAGTATAGTGAATCTTCAAGCACAATGCCAATGCAAGGGAAAATAATTCCGAACCGTCACCGGAAGGACGGTTGGTCACTCGACCAGAAGCCTGAACATGGCAACCCCGGAATTGCCGGCGATGTCCTGCACGAGGACTTCCATGATCGCCTGGCCCCGGCTGAGCTGGACCTCGCCGATCTCGATGGCCGGGAACGGGGCGTAGATGCGGTCGGCCGGTTCCGGGGAGAGTCGGTTTGCCAGCATGGTACCGTCCCTTGCGGTGAGCGTTTCCATCGAAAGCCTTCCGGTTTCGATCCCGTTGACCGAAACCACTATGCGCTGGGGTGCAAGGCCGGTTCCCCTTCCGCCCGAAAGCGAATCGCTTGCGCTTACCAAGATTTGGTAGCGTCCCTGGCTTACCGCCGTTCCCTGGGCAAGGGCGATCTCCCGGCCGTCCTCGGCAAGGAGCCTGACCGACTGTATTTGCGGGGAAACGGTGTCCTGTAGGGGAGGGAAGACCATCGCCGGGTTGACCAGCCGCCGTTCCCTGCGGTCGTACAGCATGAAAAAGGCACCTTCGTCAACGGACCATCCGGAGATTCCGCTCGACGCGAGCCGCTGTCCCTCGCGGACGGAAGTTCCGGAAAGCTCGGTGCCGGCATGCCGGGCGTACAGGCCGAGCAGCCCGTTGCCATGGTCGACCGCCGTCCAGGTACCCAGCGGCGAGGGAAACCCCGAAACCTGTCTTGCCCCGTCGCTCCCGGAGAAAACGAAGACGATCTCGCCGTCGGCAATCGCAAGCACCTCTTCCTGTCCCCGGAAGGCGACTCCCGGATTCGGCCTTCCCCGGTCGTTCAGGCCGAAGTTGGAAAGTACGGTTGCCGTTGCCATGGGCCAGTCCATGCCGGCCAGCCTCATCCCGGAGGCCGGCAGGAGAACGGTCAAAACCGACAGCGCCGCAAACCGGAACCAAGCCACGGAAGTCGGTTTTGGGCGGAAAAAACTTGTCGGCAAAGGCGGGGGCGTTGCGGGGGTGGAACCCCCGCTCGGGGGGTAACGGAAGCTCCACGGTAGTGGAGGTGGAGTGAAGGGGGGCTTGGCCCCCCTCCGTGCTTCGTAAGGAACGGGTGGAGTTTGGCCCTCCACGTCGGGAATCGATCTTTCCATCTTTGTCCTCATCAGCGTTTCTCCAGGTCGAAGGCGACCAATGCCTGGGAATTGCCCAGGATGAGCCGTTCGTCCACCCTGCCGAGGAATACCTCTCCGCTCTTGAAAGGGGCACTGATAATGATCACGGGGTCTATTCCGCCGATGCGTATCCCCAGAAGTTCCATTTGAAGGATGTCCGGCCTGCCGAAGACGGCGAAGAGCGTTTCCCGGCCGCCGGAGCCGTCCAGGGCGACAAGTTCGCCGGGGATGTCCATCCGGGAGCTTCTTCGGAGGGCGGTGTCGTAAATGCCCAGTCCGCCGGGCCGCTCGAAGACCAGCCGCCGGTCGCCCTCGAGGAAGACTATTTGGACCGGGCGGCGGAAGCCCTCGCCGACAAACTCGTGGTACACCACCCGGTATTCCCGTTGTCCCCCGCCGAGCCGTTCCAGAAGGAGAAACCTCTGGGAATCGAGGCCGGAGATCAGGCCGATCCTGGAACCGTCGTCGCTTAGGGCCAGGCCGAGGATCAGCGACAGGCGGGAACCGCCGGGTTCGAAGGCGAACACCTGCCGGCCTGAGTCGTCCACCACGACAAGTTGGCCGTCGAGGGTGCCGACGGCCAGCAGTTCCTCCGAAGCGTCGACCACGGTAACGATTCCCGGAAAGTCGAAGGTCCAAAGCCGTTCCCCGGAGTCGGAGAAGCGGGAAACCGAATCCTGCCCCCGGCCCATGACGAAGGTCCGGCCGGCCAGGAAGAAGGGGTATCCGCCCGGATTGTCGATGACGACGGGGGCCGAACCGTCCGCACCGTTGACCGTAAGGACATCCGGCACCGGATCGAATTCCGCCCAGCGGTCCGCCGACACCCATGCGTTGTCCGAACCCGGCCGGTTCAGCGGAAGCTCGCCGTCCATGGCCACGTACCCGAACCGTCCGCCAATGGCAAAGGGCAGCGTCCTTCCGTCAAAGCCCGGAGCCTGTTCCGACAGGTGCGTGGGCCCTTCGGAGTTCAGCGAACTGATCCAGCGCGGAGCCAGGGCCGGCTCCTCGAGCACCGGCCGGGCCGCAACCGCGCCGTATATAATGAAGGAAATCGCTACCACTATCGGCACGCTGATTTTTTTCTTGTTGGCCATCGGGCAATTGTACCGGAAGGCTTGGGGAGTGGTCCATCCTCCTGCGGCGTTTCCTCCGGCAAAATCTACTCCGATCTCCGTAGGAGATCGGGCAGGTTCACCCCGGGCTTTGCCGTCTGCCGGCCCTTTCAAGTCGCCGCCGTAGTAATCCAAAATTCTTCCGTTCTTGTTCCCGTCCCCGAATCCGCCCGCGGAGGGCGGATCTGGACTTATACCTTCCGGCAACGTATAATCCCCTTAATGGGCAAGATTATTTTGAAAGCCGAGGACCTGGACGGGTACCTGGGCGAGGAGGACCGGGACTGCCTGGCCCGCATCGAGGGGCTGTATCGGCAGGTGATGGAGTCTTTCCCCCTGCTGGATTCGGACAGGCCGGCGGAACGGAGGCGGGGCGAGGACGAGGTTATCCGCCTGTATAACGAAATGGGCATCGTCATGCAGGACATCTGCAGTCGGGTTCCGGGCATTTACGTCCACAGCTTCCGCAGTCCGGAGGAAAGTCGGCCGGAGGTTTCCCGAATCATCGCCAAGCTCCGGGACGTGCGTACCGGGCAGGGCGAGTTCGTCTACTACGTCCAGCGGGCCTACGAAATCCTGTTCCGCCTTGCCTGGGGCGGGCTGCCGGGCTCGCAGAAAAATCACCTTATCGTCAAGACGCCGGTTTCCAGCCCGGTGCAGAACTACGCCGTCCACAAGATCACCAACATCGACGACCGCATCGAGAATACCGTGATGTGCGTGATGCTGCGGGGCGCGCTCCTGCCTTCGATGATCATGAGCAAGGAGATTCAGGAATACTCCTCCCACGGTTACGTTACCCCCTTCGCCCTGTTCAGCATACGCCGGGACGATTCCAAGAAAGAAGTCGACATGGAGTATCTCCTGGACCTGGACCGTTCCTACTTCAGCCCGGAGGCCCTTGACGGCAAGGACCTGGTTTTCGCCGACCCGATGAACGCCACCGGGGGCAGCTTGGTTACCATCGTCAAGCACCTGCTGGAAATCGGGGTCCGGCCCCGTTCGGTGAGCTTTTTCAATGCCATCGCCGCACTCAAGGGCGCGCTTCGGGTGGTCCGCGCCCTGGAGAACTGCGAGGTCTACACCCTGTGGATGGACCCGGTCCTCAACGAGAGCGCCTACATCATGCCGGGCCTGGGCGATGCCGGCGACCGCATCAACGGCAGCGACGGCGAGGGCCAGCCGCGCAACATCATCCGCCTGCTTGCCGACTACGGCGACAACATCACCCGCCTGTACCGTTCGCAGATGAGGGAAATCGAAAACACCGTGCTGTCCCACAACGGGAGCGCGAAGTGATCCTGGCGGCACGGGAGCCAAATCCCGATGCGGGGGGGCAAATCCTGCCCGACCTTCCACGGAGACCGGGTTCGGGGTTTTGCGGGGCAAAGTTCCGCCCGTTTGTTGACCGGATGCCGCCTTTTCCCGCCAAGGTTCGCCGGAAGGCGGCCGTCGCCCCGGTGC
>WQZW01000028.1 GCA_009780545.1 Treponema sp. | reverse complement strand
CGTTTCCTTACCATGGTCGCCGAATTCCCGACGTTTTGATAAAACACGACGTTTCATACCAAATAAAGCGTCCGATCTGTTGAAAAAAGGCAATTTTTGGACCTATATCCTCATTATTTGTAAAATCGAGGGCTGTTTTTGAAATGTTTTGTCCTTTGTCATGGCATTTTCACCATTTTATCTCATTTTTTGTCTAAATTTCCGGCAGAACCTTCAAAATTCGATATTTTTTCCTTGACTTTTGGTTGGAATATGGTTAGCATGGTATATGTTCCGGCCAAAAAGCCGGGCGGACATAACAAAATACTTCTTGGAGGAGCATCTGTGGACCCAAAATCATCCGAAACAAGGATGATCGGGCGGAATCTTTCCGTCCGGCCATCCATCATGTCGAAGTCTCATGTCGCCGTACCGTTTGGAGGTAAACGCCTTACGGTACCGGGTAGGGTATTTACGTTGGCAATGCTGGCCTTAGGCCTGGCTCTTGCTGGCTGCCCGAACCCGTCCCACCTGGATGGCAGCGGCCAGACGTTGTCCGTCCCCGAACCCACCCTCAGCATTTCGGGAATCGCAAGTGAGGGGGAATGGCTTTCCGCACAAGGCGAGAACCTCAAGGCGGGGTACGTTTGGAAGTGGTTCCGTGTCCGGAACCTCAGCCGCAGCGGTCCCGTCGAGATTGCCGACGCGAGCGACAGCCGGTACCTGCTGACCAACGCCGATGTCGGCTTCCGCATCTTTGCCCGGGCGGTCTTTGCCTCGGGCCAAGTGAACAGTAATGTCCTGGGGCCGGTGGTCGGCATTGATGACAAGATCATTGACATCAGCTTCCTCAATGATGACGGCAGCCCGTTCGATACCGTCAAGATTTTGCAGGGAAAGACCTTTGCCGAATCGGACGAGGAGGTTCCCCGGATGCTGCCCCGGCCTCAGTACATTTTCGCCGGCTGGTTCAGCGAGTCGGAGGGCGGAACCTTGGTGGACTTCGAGGTGGCGACTTTCAATGACGACACCGAACTGTACGCAAGGTGGATTCCGCCGGTTACCGTCAGCTTTTATCCGGAGAACGGTTCCGGGAAAATCCTTGTGAAAGTGGAACGGGGAAACAGCTTTGCCGGTGCGGGCGTTGACCTTCCCCAAAAGCCGGAGCTCGCGGGCAATCGCTTTACCGGCTGGTTCGGCAAAGGCGGGCAGCTCTTTAACGAGTCGCTGCCCTTTACCGAGGATGCCGAGTTCCATGCCCGCTGGGTACCGTCCTATACGGTAACCTTTTACCTTGCAAACGGGTTGCCGGTTGATCCGGGATTTGCCGTCATCAAACTTCAGGTGGAACGGGGCGAAACCCTGCCGCTTGCCGACCATCCGGTCAATCCTCATGGGGGAGTTTATACCTTTGACGGTTGGTCCGACCTGGCTTCCGGCGAAACTGAAATCGACTTGCTCACTCATCGCTTCGATAAGGACACCGAACTGTATGCTCGGTGGATCGCCCCGGTCAAGATCACCCTGGTGATGAAAACCGGTCTGCCTGAGGACAGCGGCCTTGAGGACAGGATATACTGCCTCCGGTGGAATACGACCTTTGCCGCATCCGGCGTTCCCAAACCCCAGAACCCGGCATTCTCCCTGTACCGTTTCCTCGGTTGGTTTGACGGCCCGGAAAGTACGGCGAGCCTTGTCGATCTTGAGTACTTTGCCACGAAAACCGACACGGTACTGTACGCCCGTTGGGAAGCTCCGGTAAAGGTAAGCTTTAAGCTTGAGGGCGGTTCGGTCGGGGGCGATTCTGCGGACTTTGTCCTTGAGGTGGAAAAGGGCGGAAGCCTGGGATACCGGACTCCGGCCGATCCTGTCAAAGCCGGCTATGCGTTCAGCGGATGGTTTACCGAAGCCGAAGGCGGCGGAACCGAGATCGCAAACCTTGCCGGCCGCATCTTCAATGCCGATGCCACGCTTTACGCCTTCTGGTGGGAGCTGGTTACGGTAAGCTTCGATAGTCAGGGCGGGCAACCCGTTTCCCCGGTGCTTCTGAAAAAAGGCCGGACCTTTGTCCAAACCGGAGCGGAGGTTCCCGCGGCCGACCGGGACGGTTTCCGTTTCGAAGGCTGGTTGCGGGAAGCCGGCAACGCAGGTTCGCAGGTCAACTTCGGGACCGAAGTCTTTACCGCAAACGTTACCCTGTACGCCCGTTGGACGGCGGTCTTTACGATCACCTTCGACCTTGGTTACGGCGGCCTTGTCGAAACAATGCAACTGGCCCTCGGGGAAACCCTGGGCACGAACGCTCCGGCGGAACCTTCCAGGAACGGCTATCGCTTCGAGGGCTGGTTCACCGAGGCCGCAGGCGGCGGGAGCCCGATTACCGATCTCGGAAATCACTCCTTTATGGTAAACACCGTCCTGTATGCCAACTGGACACGGGTTTATGCGATTACCTTCAACCCGGCCAACGGGCAAGCGGCCGATCTGCGGTACCTCGATGCCGGGAAAACCCTGGGCGGCAATGTCCCTGCGGACCCGGTCAATGCCGGCTTCGAGTTTAGGGGCTGGTTTTTAGGCGAGAACGGCACGGGCGACCGCATAGCCGATCCCGGCACGGAATCCTTTGCCGACGATACCGAGCTTTTTGCCCTGTGGGTAAAGGTCTTTGCCGTCAACTTCTATCCGCAAAACGGCGAGCCGGTCTTCCGGGTATCGGTCGATGCGGGCCAACCCATGGCCGAGGAGCCGGTCAACCCGAGGCACGCGGACAAAACCCTGGTGTTCTACGGCTGGACGCTCGTTCCCCTCGGGCCGGAGGATTCGGGCCAGGGCAGTTACGTCCGCCTGGACACCATGGTTTTTGGGCAGGACACGAACCTGTACGCCCACTGGAGAAATCCCGAGATCGGGGAGGAGGGGCCGGCCGGCGGAATGCTCTTCTGGTTCGAGGAGGACGGCTTCGAGGTTACTCTGGCCGACGGCAGTACCCAAATCTTCCATTATATCGAGGTGGCAACCCAGGCCAAGCCCGGAACTTACCCCTGGCAACCGAGGTTTACGATAGCCGGTACCCCTACATGGATAGACGTTACGGGAACGGTGGCAGGCAACGTCGGCGCCGCCGCCGGCGATGATCGGGACGTAATCATAGTCGGAAACAAGCTGACAAGGATAAACCGTATCCTTGGTTACCATAACACGGAGCTTATCCTTCGGGCTTTCGGGGAATCCGGGCGTGACGATCTGGAGGGCAGCGCCGCCGAAGTTGCCAGGAACCACTATGAACCCGGCTTCGAACATATGAGGCAGGGCTGGTTCCTCCCCTCGATGTCCGACATCCTGGCACTTTCCGCCAGCGGCATCGAATTCGAGGCCGGTTCCTTCTGGACCTCCTTCCAGACTGATGCCTGGGGCCACAGCATGGCCAATGTGGTAAACCTGAAATCCCCCAACGAGAGCGGGGACAGGCAGAAAGACGGCTCGTTCCTGGTGCGTCCGGTTCGAGTTTACTAGCAACCTACCTAACCGAGTTCATCCCTTAAAGGATGAACTCGGTTAGGCAACCGCTGAGTCGATTGGAATTTGGCGGTTTCTTTTAGTTCCCACATCGACCGGTAAAACCTCGGAGGTTTGCAAGACAGACCTCCGAGGCCAATCGGTCCCTGCCGATTAACCGGGGTACTTTACATTCCTTCAAGAACCGGGTATCTTCAATAAAATGAACAAAAAGGAGTGCGGCATGGAAATGTGTCAAAGTTGCGGGATGCCCATAAACAAGGATCCTCAGGGTGGCGGAACAAATAGCGACGGAACAACAAACAAGAAATACTGCAGCTATTGCTTCCAGAACGGAGAATTTGTCGGCGGGGAAACAACCGTCAAGGAGTTCCAGCAATTTTGCCGTAAAAAAATGATTGAAACCGGAACGCCGAAAATCATTGCATGGATCTTTACCCGTGGAATGAAAAGATTGGAACGGTGGAATAAAAAGTAGCTGACGGAATGCACGCTTTTCCCGGCGCGGAAACGCAAATGCGGTAAACCTGCAATTTCCCGGACGGCGACCTCGCCATGAATGGCGGGGTCGTCGTTTTGGCAGGAACTTTTGGATAGCACGTACTTTAGCCAAAACCGTGGAGGATTAAAGGCAAAAAGTACTTTCAGTGCAATCTTGAAATGTTTTTTGACAAAATAAAATACGATATACCGTTGCCGGCCGGAGAAAGGATTCTTATATTCCGAAAAGTCATTATGGATTATAAGAATGGTTTGACAAACGCAAGGGTGGTTACGGGAAAAACGTTTGTCGAAAATAAGGGCGATTCCTGTCTTGTGGACGTTTCCCGCAATTTGCCCTATTATATCCCAATGATCGGTTTCCTGCTCCGCAAGACGCTGTACGACCTTTGGGACAACATGCTCCGCATCCTGCTGGTCAACGTCGGCTTCCTGGTCTCGTTGGCCATGCCGCTGTTTCTGCCGGCCCTCGTTCCCCCCGGCCTGGGGATTCCCCTGCTCGTCCTCGGCCTTTTGTGGTGCTCCGTCTACCTCTGTGCCGCCGCCGGGGCCTTCAGGGCCGTTTCCGACTACGGCTCCTTCGGCTTTGCCGACTTTCTCGCCGGAATAAGGCCGGCACTGGTTCCCGGAATCTGCCTCGGCGGTATTGCCGGCCTGCTCGCCCTGGTCTTTTATCTCAGCATTCCCTTTTACTCGGGCCTTGTTCCGCCGCTCGGCCCGGTTCTTGCGGCCGTCACTTTCTGGGCCGCGATCCTCGCCGTTCTCTGCCTGCAATTTTTCCCGCAGGTAAAGGCCCGACTGGGAGGGCGCACGGCAAAGGCCTTCGGCAAGTGCCTGTTCCTTTTTTTCGACAACCCCGGCCTTGCCGTCTTCTGCCTGATCTCCGGCATTCTCGGTCTGGCCTTTTCCTTCCTGCTGGCCCTGCTCCTGCCCGGTCCCGCCGGGATCATCCTTTTCCTCGACGAGGCCCTGCGGCTCCGGCTGTTGAAGTACGATTGGCTGGAAGCGAACCCGGAGAAGGCGGCCGCCGGAAAAAGACCGCGGATTCCCTGGGACGAAATCCTTGCCGGGGAACGGGAAAAGACCGGACGAAGGTCGTTCCGGAATTTCATCTTTCCCTGGAAGGATTAGCCTTTGGGTGGCAAATCTCCTGCGTCCAATCGGCCAAAGGTCGATTGGACCGCCTGCCGCATAATGATTTCTCCCCGAATCGGTCCTCGACTGACAAAAGATGATCAAATAAGGTATGATTGAACAATGAAGGTTTGGATTAAGCTGCTTGTGGGTACGGGACTGGGGATTGCCGTGGCGGTTTTTGTGCCGGGCGACCTGGCCGGGGTTTTCGGTTGGCTCCAGGGATTCGTGTTGCAGATCGGGCGGTATGCGTTGGTGCCGCTGATGTTCTTTTCGTTGACCATCGGCATACATCAGCTCCGCAAGGAGGGACAGTTCTGGGGGCTGTTTCTGCGGAACCTGGCCCTGATGTTTGCCGTTTCCGTGGTGGTGATTCTTGTCGGGCTGGTTACGGCACTCGCCTTCCTCCGCCTCCGCATCCCGATAAGGCCGGAAGAGGAGGCTGGGATCGCCGGGCTGGACATCCCGGGCGGCATTCTCGAGGTGTTTCCTTCGAATATGTTCGCCGCCCTTTCAGGCGACGGCTCGTTCCTTCTGCCGATCTACGTCTTTGCGTTTTTTCTGGGGATGGCCCTGGCCTACGACAATGCCCATGGCAGGCCCATCGCGGCCCTCGTCGATTCCCTGTCGAGGGTCTTCTTCCGCGTCGCCTCGTTCTTCATCGACATCTCGGGCCTCTGTCTTATCGCACTTTCCGCCTACTGGATGATCCGTTTCAGGTCGGCGTTGCAGCTTGGTTTTTTCACGAGTCTGATGGCGATCCTCGTCCTGCTTACCCTGATCCTGGCCTTTGTCGTGGCCCCGCTCTGCCTGTACCTGATCCGCCCGAAAACGAAGCCGTGGAAGGCGCTCTACGGATCGCTGGGCCCGGCCATCGCCTCGTTCTTCTCAGGCGACATGAACTTTTCGCTGTTGATCCTTGTCGGCCATTCCAAGGAAATGGGCATCCGAAGACGGGCTTCGGCCTTGACTCTGGCGATGTTCAGCACTTTCTGCCGGGCCGGTAGCGCGATGGTCGCCGCCGTGGCCTTCATCGTGGTCTTTAACTCCTACTCGTTCATCAACATCACCTTTGCCGAAATCGTCTCGGTCGGCCTTGCCTCCCTCGGCATCTCCTTCCTCCTGGCCCGGCATTCCGGCGACGGCGCCTATGTCGCCCTTGCCGTCCTCTGCCTCGGTTTCGGCCGCTTCCAGGAAGGCTACCTCCTCCTTCGTCCGGTGGCCTTCTTCCTCGTCGGCGTCGGCACCCTGCTGGACCTGATGATCGCCTCGTTCGCCAATTATGCGATGGCGAGGATCGGGGGATTGGAGAACGGTCCAAGCTAACGGGGTTATCCAAACTTATTCGGCTTATTGAAACAATACCCGGAATTGACAGGGCCGCCGGCTATGGCATACCATCATTGAATGACTGGGAGAAAAATGGAAAAGGCTCCGATCGAAGCAGAGGACCGGGTAAGGCTGAAGAGTTTTTTGGGGATGAGGCCGGGGGTGTACCTTGCCGTCGGGTATTCGCTGGTGATTTTGGTGATTCTCTTCCTTATAATGGTGTTGCCGGGAATCAGGGAGCCGGGATCGAGGGTGACGGTGGTGAGCGAGCCTTGGGGGGCCGCGGTCCGGGTTGACGGGCTGTACGTGGGGACGACCCCGACAAGCCTTTTCCTGGAGAAGGGAAGCCGGAACTTCCAGGCCGTCCTGCCCGGCTTTAGCCCGGCGGAGGAGACCGTTGCCGTTCCGGGGCGGGTTTTTGCGTCGAGGGTTTTCCCCCGAAAGCTCACCGTCGCCCTCGAACTTCGGACCGAGAATCCGGTTTCCGCGCTTGCCTCCGCCGCGGCGGAGTTTGCCGGCTGGAGCTTCGGGGGCGAACCTTCGGCAACCTGGCAGGTGCCCCTTGCACTTTCCGAGGGGGTTTACAGGGTCGGGCCTTGGACCGGGGCGGATGAGATCGAGGGGATTCTTCGGGCGGCTTCGAGGTTTACCGTTACCAGGGCCGCCTTGCGGGATCTGCTTCGGGCGAAGATGCTCGGCGATTCCGGCGGAAACGTTCCTTCTTCTGCGGCCCTTGCCGGAACGTTGGCCGACATCGGGCGCTTCCTTGCGGAGAATCCCTCGGCGGGGCTTTGGCTGTCGTCGCTGCTTCCGCCCGAATCGGTGGGAATGCTGCTTTCTTCCCCCTGGTACCTGCAACAGGGGCGTGCTTTGCAGGAGAAGGTCGAGGTTTCGCAGCCGGAAGCCGGGCTTCCGGTGCCGGCGATTCGGCTTGGCGGACTTTTGTTTTCGGGGCTTGGCGGCGGGAGGATTCTCCTGCAGGAGCCGGCACCCAGGTACGAGGCCGTGGAATCGTTTCTTGTCTCGCAGGAACCCGTGCCCGGGGCGGTTTTTGCCGACTTTCTGGCGGCCAATCCCGAGTGGGGAGCGGATCGGCGGGAAGGGCTTCGGGAGTTGGGCCTTGCCGACGAGGGTTATCTGGCGGACTTCGCCCCGGCCTTTCCGGACGGGCGGGAAATCGTCGCCGTTTCCTGGTTTGCCGCCGAAGCTTTCTGCCGCTGGCTGACCGGCCGGCTTCCGCCGGAGCTTGCCGGCTGGGAAGTCCGCCTGCCGACCGAGGCCGAATGGGAATTTGCCGTCAGGGAAGGGCGGAATCAGGGGAGCTTTGCGGTTTCCGGCCGGCTTTGGGAATGGTGTCTGGAACCCTACGCCCCGCTGTCCTTCTTTGCGGCCCCGGCTTGGGCGGTACGGGCCGTAGGATCGCCGGAAAGGCCGCTTCGGGGAATCGGGGCTTCCGGCGGCGAGGCACGGGCTTTTCTTCCGCCCGAAAGTTCCTCGCCGGTGGTGGGCTTTCGGCCGGTGATAGTCAGAATCAATCCTCCTTTCGGGGATTGATTCTGGGATTTGCCGGCAAGGTTCCACGGGTTAGTGTTTGGCGGTCAATGCGGGGGCAGGCGCACGCTGCTCAGGCTAAAGCCTTCGCGCCTTTACCGGTAACTGTGGAATTTATGGGTGCTTACACCGTGCTGCATTTTTCCATAATACACGGCTCCGCCGTGCTGTTACCCGGTGTGGGGCGGCGCCCCGCTCGGGGGGTAGGTTCAGACCCGCTACTGCGGGGCTGAACCTCAGGGGGGCTTGGCCCCCCTCCTTAATTTATTGTTGTGTAACAAGATACGGGGGATCGGATGGGCGAGGGGATCAAAAGCATTGCGGTGAACCGGCGGGCGCGGCATGAGTATTCGGTGGACGAGGCCTACGAATGCGGGATCGAGCTGTTGGGTACGGAGGTTAAGTCCTTTCGGGACGGGAAAATTTCCTTTCCGGATGCCTGGGCGGAGGTGATCTCCGGCGAGGTCTGGCTGCATTCCCTGCATGTCGCCGAAAACCCGTACTCCTCGATTTTTAACCACGACCCGCATCGCCGGCGTCGGCTGCTGCTGCATCGGGAGGAGATCAGGCGGATACGGCGGAAGGCCGAGGAAAAGGGCTTTACGCTGATTCCCCTGTCGTTCTACTTCAAGAAGGGACGGGTGAAGGTGGAACTCGGGCTGTGCAAGGGGAAGAAGGCCTACGACAAGCGGGCGGATATTCGGGAACGGGACGTTTTGCGGGACGTTCAGCGGGAGTTTCGGGGGTAAACGCCGCTCTCATTGGAAAACTCCCGGTTTGGATGTATGATGGAGCCGGGGAGAAGGGCGATGGTTGAGATAGAGCTGAAGGCTTGGCTTGACAATCATGTTTCGATCATTGAAAGATTGGTTACGGTGGGAACTTATGTACGTTCCTACGAAAAGACGGATAGTTACTGGATGGCGGAAGAGCATTTTGGGGGCGACATTCCGGATTCGGGGATTCGGGTCCGCAGGGAAAAGGCCGTCGATGCGGAGAAACGGGAGAGCCGGCGGGCGCTGGTGACGATGAAATGGAAGAGCCTTTCCGGGAATATCGAGGTGAACGGCGAGCGGGAATTTGCCGTTTCCGATGCGATGCTTTTCGAGCAGATGCTGGGCGAGCTGGGGCTTTCCCGGGTGATGCAGAAGGAAAAGCAGGGCTGGGAATGGGCGGTTCAGACGGATATTGCCGGGCCGGGGACGATAACGGCGGAAGTTTCGATGGTAAAGGACCTCGGTTGGTTCCTCGAGCTGGAGATCCTTGCGGAGGAAGGCGAGGAGCTGGTCGGGGAAAGCCGGCAGGCACTCTACGCCCTGCTGGAGAGGCTCAATGTCGCCCAGGAGAAGGTCGAGAGCCGGTCCTATGCGGCCTTGCTCCGGGAAAGGCGGAACTGAGGCTTATTATGGAAGAAATCGCTTACGAAAGACCCAGTTGGGACGAGTACTTTATGGAGGTCTGCGACGCCATCTCCAAGCGGGCGACCTGCGACCGTGGCCGTTCCGGCTGCGTTATTGCCAAGGACAACCAGATACTGGTTACCGGTTATGTCGGCGCGCCGGCGGGCCTTCCCCACTGCGACGAGGTCGGGCACCAGTTCAAGAAGATGCTCCACGAGGACGGCGGCGTTACCACCCACTGCGTCCGCACCGTCCATGCCGAGCAGAACGCCATCTGCCAGGCCGCCAAACGGGGTATCGCCATCGACGGCGCGACCCTGTACTGCCGCATGACCCCCTGCCGGACCTGCGCCATGCTGATCATCAACTGTGGCATCGTCCGCGTCGTCTGCCAACGCCGCTACCACGACGGCACCGACTCCGAGGCGATGTTCGCCAAGGTCGGCATCACGCTGGAGTACGTCAGGGACGAGGTGCAGGAGTACGAGAAGCAGTAGGGCATCCCCGCAAAATCCGGGCCCGTAATGTAAAATATTTTCAAAAAATGCTTGACTCCCGGCGGGAATGGTATAAACTTAAGAACAAAGGAGGTTGTTATTAAGTACGTCAAGTAAACCATCGGGCGGGGGATGTTATCCTTACGATAGCCTCAACAGGTTGCCTGCGGTACTCGTTACTGCGGGTGTTGCATTCCTAGGATTAGGAGGGTTTATGGACACTCAACTTTCCGAATCGGGTTTCCCCCGTTTTTTCTCGATGCGGTTTCTTACCGATGTCCTGATCGGTTTCCCTCTTGCTACCCTCGTCGGCTATGTGTTTGTGTTTGCGAGGGGCGGAAGAGTTGTGCCCAACCTGTATTTGGCACTGAATCTGGTCGTTCCCCTTCTTTTGTGCTTCCCGCTCAAGGCCCTGGCCGAGAGGTGGGCGCAAAAAGGCGAAGGCAGAATTCTTGAGTTGGGGAAAATGGTGCTTGGCGTGGTGGCCCTTGTTGCGGTAAGCCAGGG
>WQZW01000027.1 GCA_009780545.1 Treponema sp. | reverse complement strand
CCGAAAACAAGATATCGGGCCACGTCGTGGTCGAGAGCGAGGAGGCCATGAAAGCCTTCCGTCAGGAACTGGCGGCCCTGGAACGGGAGTTCCTGGACTCCGGTTTCCTGGAGGCCAGGCTGAGCATGTCCTTTTCCGGGGACGGACAATCGGGCGACCGGGCCGCGACCGGGGAGGAAGACCGGCTTTCCGGCCTTGCCGCATCCCGCTACGACGCTTCGACCGCGGTCGCCGAAGAGGGGCCTGCCGGCTTCCGTTCCTACGGGACCGGAACGGTGGACCTGCTTGCATAATTTGAGAAGGAGAACCCATGGACGTTTTGGCGTTTGACGCAAATGCCGCCTTCAGGATGACCCAGGCGGAACAGAACGAGCTTTCCCGCATAGCCAACGAGTTTAACAACAAGCTCAATCCGGGGCGGACGGCCCAACAGGAACTCGGCAAGGACGACTTCCTCAAGCTCCTGGTCGCCCAGTTGGCCCACCAGGACCCCACCAATCCGATGCAGGACCGGGAATTCATTGCGCAGATGGCCCAGTTCTCCTCGCTGGAACAGATGACCAACATGGCCGCCGACTTTTCGAGGCTCACCTCGATGCTGGCGGGAAGCGAGGCGTCGGCGATGCTGGGCCGGGGCGTGGAGTTGGTCGACGGCGAAAGGCTCGTGCAGGGCAGGGTGGCCGCGGTTACGCGGGATGCCGTTCCCCAGGTTTTGGTGAACGGAACCTATTACAATTGGAACCAGGTGCAGACGGTATTCGACGTTACGGACGAAACCGTCAATTAAAGGTAAAGGAGAAATTTCGTTATGATGCGATCGTTATTCTCGGGCGTTTCGGGGCTTCAGAATCACCAGACAAGGATGGACGTGGTGGGTAACAACATTGCGAACATCAACACCACCGGATTCAAGCGGAACAGGGTGAACTTTCAGGACATCCTTTACCAACAGCTTCAGGGAGCTTCCCGCCCGACCGAGGAAATCGGCGGCGTGAATCCCCGCGAGGTGGGCCTGGGGATGAGCGTGGCCGCCATAGACACGGTGCATACCCAGGGCGCGCTGCAGTCCACCGGCATAGGCACCGACCTTGCCGTCAACGGCAACGGCTTCTTCATCCTGGACAATGCCGGCGCCCAGCTTTTCACGCGGGCCGGAGCCTTCAGCGTGGATGCCTCAGGCTACCTGGTGGACCCGGCGAACGGGATGCGGGTACAGGGCTGGATGGCGCGGGAAACCGAGGGCTTCACGATGATAGACGTTTCCAGTCCCGTGGAATCCCTGTCGATCCCGGTGGGCGACAAGGATCCGGCCAAACCCACGACCTTCATCAACTTTGCCTGCAACCTGGACAAGCGTATCCCGGAAATACCCGAGAACCCCACCGCGCGGCAGATTCTCGAGGGCACCTGGAACACCGAGATCGAGATATTCGACGACTTCGGCGAAAGGCACATCCTGCAGGTGCAGTTTACCCGCGTGCCCGGCACGCCGAACACCTGGAACGCCGCCGTCGCGGTCAACCCCAATGCGGAGATTCCGACCAACGCGGCAGTGGGATTCGGCGATACCGACCTCGGTCCCGGCAATCCCTCGAACTTTACCGTAACATTCAGCAACAACGGCACGATACTCCAGGCCACGGACGAGAACGGCAACCAGTCCGGGGAAGCCGGGCAGGTGCAGATGTACGTCCAGTACGACGTGCAGGGGGCGACGCCGGACGAGAACGGCGACATTCCCCGTCAGCAGTTCGTCCTGGACCTCGGGCAGGTCGGCGGCTTTACCCGCGCCATCACCCAGTTTGCCGAGGCCAGCTCCTCCAAGGCGGTGGAACAGGACGGCCGGCCGATGGGCTACCTGGACAACTTCAGGATCGACGCTTCCGGGGTGATCACCGGGGTATTCTCCAACGGTTCCTCCAGGGCCTTGGGCCAGGTGGCCCTGGCGACCTTTGCCAACCAGGGCGGGCTTGAGAAGGCCGGCGAGACGAACTTCCGTTCGTCGAACAACTCGGGCCTTGCCAACATAGGCGCGGCGAGGACGGCGGGCAAGGGCAGCATCTTCTCCGGCATGCTGGAGATGTCCAACGTGGACATGGCCGACCAGTTCACCGACATGATCATCACCCAGAGGGGCTTCCAGGCGAACTCCAGGACGATACAGACGGCGGACCAGCTCCTGCAGGAACTGCTCACGCTGAAGCGGTAATCTGAAAGAGCCGGAACCCGACGGTTCCGGCTTGTTTTTTAGCCCGACGGCCCGATCCGGCCTTGCCTGATCGGGCCCGGGGATTTGCGGAGGTGGAACGAGGGGGAAATGCCCTTCCCATGTCCGAAATCGGTGCCCATGTGATTGCAAATCATATATGGAAGTGATATGATAAAAGTTACCAGGCTTAACGGCACGGAGTTCTACGTTAACGCCAACCAGATAGAATGTGTTGAGGTGAACCCCGACACCACCCTGGTGATGCAGTCCGGTAGTTACCATATCATCAAGGAAAGCGTGGACGAGGTACTGGACAGGGTCCGGGAATATCAGGGGCGGATAGTGCCGCCGGTGGTTCAGGAGTAAAGCGTATGGATATATCGACCATAATAGGCATAATCGGTGCGGTGGGGACGATCCTCTTCGCATCCCTTGCGGTAGGCGGAAACCCCCTCCTGCTTCTCAACCTTCCGTCCTTTCTCATCGTCGTCATGGGTTCCTACTTCGGCCTCGCCGTTTCCCTTACCCTGGGCAACGTGCTGGGCATCTTCAGCATCATGAAGCGGACCTTCAACATCCCTTCCTTTAACGAGCAGGCCCTGATCCAGAAACTGGTGGCCTTTTCCGAGAAGGCCAGGCGGGAAGGGCTTCTTGCCCTGGAGGACGAGCTCGAGGACCTGGACGACGAGTTCATGAAGAAGGGGCTGCGGCTGATGGTCGACGGCACCGACGCGGCGATCATACGGGACCTGATGGAGCTGGAACTGAGCCAGATGCAGGGCCGACATGCCGAGAAGCAGGGCTGGATGCTCACATGGGGGGCCCTGGCCCCGGCCTTCGGGATGATGGGAACGGTGGTAAGCCTTGTCAACATGTTGCAGAACCTGGAGGACAAGGCCAGCATCGGGCCGAACATGGCCATGGCCGTCATCACGACCCTGTACGGATCGCTGGTGGCCAACGTGGTCAATCTCCCCATGGCGACCAAGCTGAAGAGCCAGAGCCTCCAGGAAAGCACCGTCAAGGAAATGGTCATCGAGGGAGTGCTTTCCATACAGGCCGGCGAGAATACCCGGATACTGACGATGAAACTTATGGCCTACCTCACGCCGGCCGTACGGAGAAAGCTCGAGGCGGAGCTTAGCAAGGACTAGCCATGGCCGCAGCGTCAAAGAAAAAAAAGGCAAAGAAGGAACAGAAGGGTCCGGATCCGAACGGGTGGCTGCTCACCTACTCGGACCTTATCACCCTGCTGATGACCTTCTTCGTCATCTTCTTCAATCCGGACGAGGTTACCCAGCAGGATCTGCAGGTGATCGTTTCCGGGATCAGGCCGGGGGGCATAGGGGCCCTGACCGGCGGACTTACCCTGACCTCCGGCCGCAGCGCCGACCTGGGCAACACCATACGGCAGCTTCCCTCGATGGAGCGGGGCAGGGTGATGGGCCAGGCCATGAGGCGCGCGGTGAGCCTTTTCAGCCCGGAAATCCGCTCCAACATGGTCAGGATTACCCATGACGAGCGCGGGGTGGTGATCACCCTTGCTTCCGACGCCTTCTTCCAGCCGGGGAGCGCACGGATCGACATCGAGCAGACCAGGGATACCCTGCTCAGGCTGGGCAGCTTTCTCGCGTCGCCGGAGGTCGCCGGCCGGACCTTCAGGATCGAGGGCCATACCGACGGGACGCCGGTGGACCCGAACGGTCCCTGGGATTCCAATTGGGAACTTTCCGCCCTCCGCTCGATCAACGTGCTGCACTACTTCACCGACCTCGGCGTGGACGAGAACAGGTTCCAGATAGCCGGTTTTGCCGACACGGCCCCGGTCGCATCGAACGCGACGCCGGAGGGCCGTGCCTTCAACCGGCGGGTCGACATCATCATCGTCGACGACGGGCATCTGTGATGCCCGGGCACCCGTGACGGACGGCGGCCGAATTCCGGTTTCGGGATTTGGCCGTTTGTTCCCGAATCATTTTTCTAAAAAAAACTACGGCATTGCCGATAATAGAGGAAATTGCTGACAATCCCGGTCAAGGCCGGATTGCGATGTGGAGGTTTGTATGCCCGATCCCGAAGACATTGACATTGAGGAAGGCGACTCTCCGGAGGTCGCCCCGGTAAAGAAGAAGAGCGCCCTGGCGAAGCTGCTGCCCACGATCCTGAAGATCGCGGCTATCGGCATCGTGGCGGTGATCTTCATCATCACCGTCTCGGTCATCACGGTCAACGTGGTGAAGGGGGACGGCAGGTCGCAGACCACCACCGATCCCGCGGATCCCTACATCGGGGTCCAGCCCGTGCTGCAGTGGTTCACCGACATCGGCGTCATCTCCACCAACACCCGCGACAGCACGCCGGTCTCGGTAACCGTGGTGATGAACCTCGGCTTCGACATGGGCGACCAGGCCACGGCCTCGGAGCTTTTCGGTCGACAGCACGAGATACGGGACTTTACCCGCAGATACTTCGCCAGCCGGTTCGCCGAGGAGCTGGTTCCGGAGAACGAGGCGAGGCTGCGCAGGGAGATCATGGACACGCTGAACACCCGGTACTTCAACAATGCCCGCATCCGGCACATCACCTTCACCCGGCTTGACGTGGTGCCCGTTTTTTAGGGCAAGGACGGGGAGGGGCCGAGGATGATTTTGACGAATTTTTTTGGAACGGGAGCGAGGGGGGTAACAGTATGATGATGAGCGATGGGGCACTTTCTCAGGCGGAGATAGACGCCCTGCTATCCGGAGGGGGCGCCAAGGCCGCTTCCGGCGGAGCGATCAGCAATGCCGACGTCAATACCCTTGGGGCATTCCTGGCCTCCACGGTAAAGGCGCAGTCGGCGAACCTCGCCACGCTTACCGGGGCGGCGACCGCCGTTTCCGGGCCGGAGCTGAAGGCATCTTCCAGGGACGTCCTGGTCGAGGAACTGCCGGAAACGGTGGTCGCGGTGAAGGTGGATTTTTCCGCGGGCTTCCCCGGCGAGCACCTGTTCCTGATCGGCGAGGACGGGGCCAAGGCGATCGCGAGCCTCATGAACAAGGAAGAGGACATTACCCTTGACGAGATGGCGATGTCGGTGGTCGGCGAAGTGTTTTCCCAGATGGTGGGCCACCAGATCACCGTCCTCAGCGACAGGACCGGCAACAAGGCCATAGCGGCCGTTCCGGCGGAGCCGAGCCGCGTGCCCAAGACGGTGGTCGCCCTTCCCGGGGCGGACTTCGTCGCGGCCGTTTACGACTTCGATCTTGCGGACAAGGGAAAGCACAAGGTCTGGGAGATTCTCGGAACCGGGGCTCATGAGATGGCAAGGGCCCTTTCCGGCCCGGCACATGGAGCGAAGAACCAGGGAGGCATTGGAGGAAATATGAGTCAGATGGGAATGGGGGGGATAACGGGGGAGAGCGGGGGCGGGGGAATGCACCCGGGTCAAACCAATGTCCAGTCCGTGCAGTTCCCCAACCTGATGCCCCATGGCAGCGGCCAGGAATCCGGCAACATCGGCCTGATCATGGACGTGTACATGGAGATGACCGTCGAGCTGGGCCGTACCCGCAAGCTGATCAAGGAAATCCTTGCCATGGGCGAGGGCACGATCATCGAGCTGGACAAGCTGGCAGGCGAGCCGGTGGACATCCTGGTCAACCACAAACTGATCGCCAAGGGCGAGGTCGTGGTCATCGACGAGAACTTCGGCGTGCGGGTAACCGAGATCGTTTCCCCGGCCGAACGGATGAGCATCTAGGGAAACGCCGACAGGACCCTTCCGGGTTTGGTCGGCGGTTCTCGTGCGGACGCTTCCCGCATGGGAGGCGTCCGCACGAGAAAAGTTACGAAGCCAAGCCGGACCGGATACATTCGGTTGCCGGGGCTTTTACAGGGGCTTGCGGAATTTTTTGAAATAGTGTAAAATGGGAATATCCCATAGGGAGGGGATAGGGTTGTTTTCGCAATTTTCACGCACACTGGTATTGTTGACTCTTTTTGTCCTCATGCCGTCCTTCGGCCTTTGGGCCCAGGATGCCGAGCCGGAGGTTCAAGCTCCGGATGCCCACACCCTTGTCGAACGGAACATTCCCCTCGGGCAGACCGCAAACCCGGCCGGCGGACAGCAGGCCGTCTCCCTGGGCAGCATCGTCCGGGTGGTTCTCACCCTGCTTCTCGTGGTCCTCGGAGTCTACTTTGCCGCCCATTTCCTTAAAAGGTCCATGCGGCAGCGGACCGGCAGGGATTCCTTCCTCAAGCTGTTGGCCTCGGCTCCCTTGGGGACCGGCCGCTCGGTGCATGTCGTTTCCGTGGGTTCCAAGGCATGGCTTGTAGGTTCGGCCGAACATGGGGTGAACCTGATCGGCGAACTGGACGACAAGGAAACGGTGGATGCCATGCTCCTGGCCGAATCCCTGAAAAGTTCCGAGGAATCGGCCGGAAAACTCGGCGATTTCAGGGCCATACTCAGGAGGTTCGGGGCCGCTCCGGCCGCCCCCGTTCCCGGCCCGGAGGACATACGCAAACGCAGCGAAAGGCTCAAGGGTATCTAGGATGAAAAAGCCGGCCCTCCTCCTCGCGCTCGTCCTTCTCCTGCTGCCGGCCCTTGCCGGGGCGCAGAACCTTCCGCCGTTTCCCTTCGATCCGGCCGGGGGGACCATGGCCCTGCCGGACGCTCCGGCGCCGCCGGCAATTCCCTTCATCGACCTCACCGTGCGCAACCCGCAGACCGGGCAGGAAGTGGCCTTCACCCTCCAGCTTCTCCTCCTCCTGACGATCCTCTCCCTGGCCCCGAGCATCATCATCCTCATGACCAGCTTCCTGCGGATCAGCATAGTCCTGGACTTCGTCCGCCGGGCATTGGCCCTCCAGCAGGTCCCGCCGAACCAGGTGATCATGGGCATCTCCTTCTTCCTCACGATGTTCGTCATGTGGCCCACTTTTAGCACCGTTTACGAAAATTCGATCCGGCCGCTGTCCGCAGGCGAGATGAGCATCGAAACGGCGTACCGGGAGGCCGAGGCCCCGATGCGGCTGTTCATGTACCGGCAGATGGCCGGCGATCCCCGAAACATCTCGCTGTTCATGGACATGAGCGGCCTGGACGCGCCGGACACGCTGGCCGACGTGCCGACCTACGTGCTGATTCCGGCCTTTATCCTCAACGAGCTGACGATAGCGTTCAAGATAGGGATAATGCTGTTTATTCCCTTCATCGTCATCGACATGGTCGTGGCCAGCATCCTTATGTCCATGGGCATGATCATGCTTCCCCCGGTGATGATTTCCATGCCCCTGAAGCTGATCCTCTTCATGCTGATCGACGGATGGTCGCTGTTGACCGGGCAGTTGATGATGTCGTTCGGGCCGTTTCCGTAAGCGGATCGGGGAGCCGCCGACAAAACGGGAGTTCGTCGGTTCCGGCAAACCCGGATTTGATGTTTCCGCCCATGCGGAAACGATTGGGCAGGGTCGGTTTCGGGTGAGGGCTTTTGCCGAACCGCCCCGGAATCGGAATTTGATCGGAGCCTGCATTAGGAGGAAAAATGAGTTTGGGAGAGGCGACCTTCATGATCAGGCAGGCGGTGTATCACATACTGCTGCTTGCGTCCCCCCTGTTGATCTCGGCCCTGGTGGTGGGGCTCGTCATCGCCATACTTCAGGCGACCACCTCGATACAGGAGCAGACGCTGACCTTCGTGCCAAAGATATTCGTGATCATGCTGATGCTGGCCCTGCTGGGCGGCGCGGGCTTCGGGATACTTGCCGATTACAGCAGGGGACTGTTCGGGCAGATATCCGGGATAACCGGATAGGAGCGGATTTGGGTGGAAGACGGCGGAGTCATAACTGCGATTCTCAATTACGGGCCGGTGTTCCTGCTCATCGCCGTCCGTGCCTTCGCCATGATAGAGACCGCTCCGCTGCTGTCATCGGAGTCCGTGCCCCGGGTGGCCAGGCTGGCGCTGGCCGGTCTTGCCGCCTTTGCCGTGATGCCGGCCTCGGGGCTCGGGACCGCCGGGGAATTCTTCCTGGAGGGAACCGGCCTTGCGGTCGGGGCCGACGCGCCGGAGCTTCCGCCGGCGCCCGGGGGACTGCATCTGCTGTCCGAGCTGCGGTACCGGCCCTTCGGCCTCGGTTTCGTGATGCTCCTTTTGGGAGAGGCGATGATCGGGGTGATCATGGGCTTCTTCCTCACCCTGATTTTTACGGCCTTTTCCACCGCCGGCCAGTTTTTCTCGATCCAGATGGGCTTTGCCGCGTCGGAGGCCTTCGATCCCCTGGCCCAGGTGGAAAATCCGGTGATAGGCCAGTTCCTCCATCTGGTGGCCATGCTGGTGTTCGTCATCGTGGGGGGATTTCGGGAGCTGTTCCTGGGGGGATTCTGGCGTTCGGTGCAGAGCCTGAACGTGCTGGCCCTGGCCCGGGGACAGGAACACATCGCCATGATGATGGCCACGGGACTTTCCCGCCTGTTCCTGGACGCGCTGGTGATCTCGCTGCCCATACTGGGGACGCTGTTCCTCATCTCGCTGACCACCGGCCTTATCTCCAAGGCCGCCCCTCAAATCAACATCCTGTCGGAAGGTTTCCCCATCGCCATCATGGTGGGCTATCTGATCATCTTCGCCTCGCTGCCGTTCATGGTGGAGGCCTTCGCCGGCGTGGTGGACTCGGCTTTTTCGGGGATTCAGGACCTGCTTTTGGCACTGGGCCGGCAGATCGAGGGAGGCCGACCGTGATTCCCGTCGAAAACCGGCCTTTCCCGACCCGATGCCGGCCCGAGGGATTGCCGGAGGGCGTGCGCCGGGCCGCCGCCATCCACCTGCAGTGGTTTTCCGACGATTCCGAGGACAAGAGCGAGCAGCCCACCGAACACAAGCTCCGCAAGTTGCGGGAGGAGGAAGGCCAGGTTCCGAAGAGCCAGGAGGTCGGTTCGGCGGCGACGCTGTTCCTCCCGGCCATCCTGCTTCTGTTCATCGCCCCGGGCATGCTGGCCACCTTCACGGAAATGTTCCGCTTTTTCTTTACCCGGCTTACCGACCTGAATCCCCTGGCGGACCGAATGGTGGCGGGCCTGTTCTTCAGGTACCTGCTCCGCCTTACCCTGCCGGTGCTGTTCGTCGCGGTCATCGCCGCCCTTATCTCCAACTACGTCCAGGTCGGGGTGATGTTCGCCACCAAACCCATCGTTCCGGACTTCAAGCGGGTGACTCCCCGTTTCGGGCAGTTCCTCAAGAGGACCTTCTCGATAGAAGGCGTGTTCAACCTCCTCAAATCGGTCTTCAAGATGGCCCTGATCGGCGGCGTTTCCTTCACCCTGATCCGCATGGATTTCGACAAGCTGATCAACCTGCAGAAGGCCGGCCTGGAGCTGGGCCTGGGCGTCATCGCCTCCATCGCCGTCCGCATGCTGATTCTCTGCTCGCTGCTCCTGATGATCCTGTCGATTCCGGACCTGCTCTTCCAGCGGTGGCGGTTTCGGGAGCGGAACAAGATGAGCCGGCACGACATAAAGGAAGAGTTCAAGCACCTGGAAGGGGATCAGATGGTCAAGGGCCGTATCCGGAGCCGTTTCCAGCAGATGCTCAAACAGAACATTGCCCAGGTGGTGCCCAAGGCCGACGTGGTGATCACCAGCCCCACGCACTATGCCGTGGTTCTGGAGTACGGCATGGGGCAGATGCGCAGCCCCATGGTGACGGCCAAGGGCCAGGACAACGTTGCCGCCCAGATACGGAAGCTGGCCCGGGAAAACGGGGTTCCCATGGTGGAGAACAAGCCCCTGGCCCAGGCCCTGTACCGGGAGGTCGATGTCGGCGAATGCATTCCGGAAGCGTACTTCAGCGTGGTGGGAACGATATTTGCCCGCGTCTTCCACCTGAACGAAAAGAGAAAACTTGAAAGGGCGCGGACCGAAGCCGCGGCAAAGGCCGAGGCGGAGGCGCAGCGGGAAACCGAGGAACTGCTTCGGGGAGACGGGGAGGATGCCGGGACAAACCCGGAATCCTCCGACGGGAGGGAGACCGCATGAGGAGGATGACGGATGGCTGACATCGCAAGACCCGGAGGCATGGCCGTTTCGGGTTCCGTTTCCGGCAGGATTCGGGATTATATAATGGGTATCGTCGTGGTAACGGTGGTGATTATGTTCATCGTCCCCCTGCACCCGCGTCTCTTGGACCTTTTCATGGCGATGAACCTGGCCTTTTCGCTGTTGGTCCTCCTCATCGTCGTCTATTCCCGCAAACCTACGGAGTTCAGCCTGTTCCCCACGGTGCTTCTGGTGGCCACGGT
>WQZW01000026.1 GCA_009780545.1 Treponema sp. | reverse complement strand
CGGCCGATGAAGTACTTCTTCTACGCATTTTACCCTTTGCACTTCGTCGTCCTTTGGGGAATTGCCCTCGCGCTTGGAATCGTGAAGCTGCCGTTTGCGTAAGTATTATTGGTAAAGGGAAAACACCGGGAGGGAACCTGGTCGAATCAATCTATTGTGGTGAGCTTGCGCGGTATCCGTTCCGACGGTTAGACCAACGGCATTCCTGCCAACGAATGTCCGAGCGCATGCGGTTTCATCCATGCCATGGGCGCCTTCCGTCCGTCCTATTGTTTGAAGTAATCGTTTGGGGCGACCGCATCTTGAAACGGCCTTGTCGCCTTGCCGTCGGTAAAGAGGACGGATTTGAAGCAATGCACCGCGGCCGATGGGTCCGGTTCGTCACCGACGGAATCGGCCACCGGTATGATGCTGACAAACAAGTCCAGGGCGTCATTGCCGGTCCACCTTTTTTCCGGCAACAGTTCCCACAGGGGAATGGAAACCTTTCCGCCGGCAATTTTTGAAAAAACAAGTGTCCCGGTTCCCATTTCGACGCCTTGCGCCCCCGGCACCACGAAGAATTCCGCCTCGGGCATATCGCTGCCGAACGCATAGGCCACTGCCCCCATGCCGTCAAATTCCGCCGGGATACCGGTAATCGTAAAACCGTCCTCGGGCGTACTTGGCGAACAGGCGGTAGCCGCAAAACCCAGAACCAGTACGGCAACAGTGGCCGGAAACCCAAAAACGCTTCCCTTCAAAGCGGAACTCCTTCGTGACAGCAAATGCGTGGAGTATGACCTCAATCTGCCAAAGCAGATTGAGGTCATACTCCCGAGTCCATAATCCCCCGGATTATGGACCAACCGCACACTCCGAATCCCTGCCCTGCAAAATGTCGATGCCGTGGCGGAGTTCCCCGGCGATGAAGGTCAGGTTTTCCCGAACGGCCTTGGGACTTCCCGGCAGGTTGACGATCAGCGTTTCCCGGCGGATGCCGGCTGCGGCACGGCTGAGCATCGTCCGCTTGAAGACCGGCATGCTCTGCGCCCGCATCGCCTCGGGGATTCCGGGAACGATGCGTTCGACGACGGCCAGGGTCGCTTCCGGGGTGCGGTCCCTTGGGGAAAAGCCGGTGCCTCCGGTGGTCAGGATCAGGTCGGCAAGGCCGCCGTCGCAGATGCGGATCATTTCCTTTTCCAGCAGATCCTGTTCGTCCGGGAGCACGGCGTAGCTTGCCACGGAAAAACCGGCGGCCAGGAGAATCTCCTGCACCAGTTTCCCGCTCGCGTCTTCCCGCTCGCCCCGCGATCCCTTGTCGCTGGCGGTGATCACCGCCGCCCGGTAGGAATCACGCGACACTGATCGTGTCCCCGTTCCGCACCGTCCCTCCGGTGATCACCTTGGCGAACACTCCGTCCCGGGGCATGATGCAGTCGCCCATGGAATAGTAGATGGCGCAGCGTTCGTGGCATTCCTTCCCGATCTGGCTGATCTCCAGCAGCGCATCCCCCATCCGGAGCCTGGTGCCCACCGGCAGGCCGGCGAAGTCGATGCCCTCGCCCACGATGTTCTCGCCGAAATCGCCGAACTCGACCTTCGCCCCGGTGGCCCGGAATGCGTCGATCCGTTCCAGGGAGAGCATGCTCACCTGCCGATGCCAATTCCCGGCATGGGCGTCGCCCTGCAGCCCGTGATCGACCACGAATTCCGCCGATCCCACGTCCCGCTTTACCGTTCCCTTCTTCTCGCTGGTGCAGACGGCCAATACTTTTCCCATATCATCCTCCTATACGAAACATCTCTTTCTTCCTGTGGCCCGGATCCCCGTCGGCATCGCAAAAGTCATGTTCGGCGGGCTTGTTTGCGATAAGTCCAAGGATCGCGTCCACGATCCGCCCGTCCCCGGCTTCTCCCCGCAGCAGTTCCCGCAGGTCCGCTCCCATGGTGCCGGCCAGGCAGGGCTGAAGCTGGCCGGCCGAGGTCAGCCGAAGCCGGTTGCAGGTTTGGCAGTAGCAACTGCTGAGCGCCCCGATAAGGCCGATGCTCCCGGCGAACCCGGCCGGCGTGCGGTAGGCGGCCGGCCCGTCGCCGGGCTTTATCGCCGAGGGCTCAAGCGGGCCGAATTCCGCCTCCAGCGCGGCGGTGATCTCCGGGAGGGAAACCGGCGCGAGCGAGGCGGCGACTCCGATGGGCATAAGCTCGATGAAGCGGACGTAGATCCGCCTGTCCTTTGCCAGGGCCGCCAGCCGGACGATTTCCCCCTCGTTGAAACCCTTGACCGGAACGCAGTTGATCTTGACCACCAATCCCAGATCGTAGGCCCGGTCGATGGCCGAAAGGATGTTGCCGATGTCCTTCCCCCGGGAAAGGCGGGCGAAAACCTCGTCGTCCAGGGTGTCCAGGCTGACGTTGACCGCATCGAGGCCGGAATCGGCAAGGCTTTGCAGGTGTTTGCCGAGGAAAACGCCGTTGGTGGTCATGGAAACGCGCGTTATCCCCGGAATCCGCTTGAGGGAACGGACGAAACCGACCACGTCCCTGCGGACCAGCGGCTCGCCTCCGGTAATACGCACCGTTTTGATGCCCAGCTCGGCGAAAATCCGGCAGAGGCGGAGGACTTCCTCGAAGGAAAGCACTTCCCGGCGGGGAATGTGGGGAACGCCGTCCTCCGGCATGCAGTACAGGCAGCGGAGGTTGCAGCGGTCGGTAACCGAGACGCGGAGGTAATCGATCACCCGGCCATGCCCGTCAACCATCGTTTGCGACATAATGCCCGCTCCTTCCCCCGGACTTCTCAAGAAGGCGTATGCTGCCGATCGTCATGTTCTTGTCGATGGCCTTGCACATGTCGTAGACGGTGAGCAGGGCCACCGAAACGCCGGTGAGCGCCTCCATCTCGGCCCCGGTTTTGCCGGAAAGCTTTACCGTGCAGCGTGCCCGAATCAGCAATTCCGCCTCGTCCAGCTCGAAGTCGATGACGCACCGGTCGAGAAAAAGGTTGTGGCAAAGGGGAATCAGGGCCGAGGTCTGCTTTGCCGCGGCGATCCCGGCAATGCGGGCCACGCCCAGAACGTCGCCCTTCTTGGCGGTCCCGTCCCGCACCGCGTCCATCGTTTCCCGGCTTACCGAGATGCTCCCCCCGGCAAGGGCCGTCCGGACGCTTTCCTCCTTGCCGGAAACGTCCACCATTATCGCATTCCCGCTTCCGTCGAAGTGGGTAAACCCGGAATCGGTCATGATAGCTCCTTTAAGAAAACCGCCGTCGGCAGGAATCGTCCTTCGTCGCAAGCATCTCAACCAAGTACGCTGCCGACCATCACTCAGTATAGAACAAAGTTTTTTGTCCTGCAAGCAAAATTTTTTGATAAGGTTGGATTGCAGCCACGGTAAGTCGGAGACAAGAATACTAACGAAACGAAGAATCTTGAATTACTACGGTGTCGATAGGTAAGGGCCAGCAGCAGGTAAAGTCCGGGGTAAACCGGCCGCCAAAACGGAAACGGCAAAGAGCCGTTCCCGTTTTGACGAGTGAGGTCAACCGGCAAACCTCGAACCCAAGGCCCGATCCCGCAAACTCCCGAATCCGTTCTCCGCAGAACCATGTCTTCTTATTAATAAGGTAGACAATTCAAATTCCGTCCGCATTTCCCCAGGGCAAACGGCAATTTTCAGCCTAACCTTCGGCTGAACCGCAGACTAAAACTCCGTGGTTGCTTCTTCTTCCAAATCGAAGAATTTTAACCACGAAGGGAAGAGAAATTTCCCCAAGGCAAATTCGAGGCTTGACATTCCCCTGCGCCCATGCTAGTCTGTTCCTGCGTATTTCAAAGGAAGTGGGGTGCAACTCCCCCGCTATCCCGTAACTGTAATAGGGTCGGTTCCGTCATAATGCCACTGTCCGTAAACGGATGGGAAGGCGGCGGAACCCGGGCGATGCCCGCCCCTCGAGCCAGGAAACTTTGGTATGCACCGGCCCCTAGGGTCGGCATTTTTCTTAGCTTCGAGGAACGAGCTTGAGAAAAGTCGATGTTCGCCACCATGTCCTGCATTGCCTCTGTGAACACTTGGGTTTTGGCGCCAAGACCCGCAAATCGGCCTCCTCCTCCCCTCGCAAGGAGTCCCCATGTCCCCGTTCAAACCATCCGTCCCCGGTATCCGTTTTGGGAAAACGTTTTTTGCACGAATAAAGTTTTGCCTGCCGTTGCCGTTGGTCCTGGGCCTGTTCCTTGCCTGCGATCTTATTTCGGATCTCGACTGGGAATCCCCTAAATTTGTCCGCTATGCGCCGAGGATAATTGCGGGAATCCCCGCCGATTTTGAAAACGATCTTTGGCTTCAATACCATTTTAAGGAATTGAAGGTCGGCGAAACGACAAAATTTTTTCCCAGACGGGTTCCGGAAGGGGTTACCCATATGTCCAATAACGATCTGTACTACCCGAAATTCAACTTTAAGATCGTTGCGGGTTTCGGCGTGATTTCCCTTAAAGACAATACCAAAGATGCGGAGAATTGGAATGGGGCCAATCCGGGGGCGACGATCAATTATCCTGAGATTACCGCGGAACGGCCGGGCATTGCCATTGTCAAAGTTACCTACGACGCTTTTACCCACCGCAACGGCAATCGCAGTTTTCCGCCAATCTCCGAGGTCAATACCGGCTACGTGATCTTCAGCGTGAAGGGAAGCGATACTTCGGGTATCAACATCATTGTCGATACCGGCATCCGCAATCCCTACGACACGGTGTATTTTACCGGTGCCGGCCGGGATTGGCCGATAACGGTTTCCGCCAAAGGCGCAAAGGAAATCGAGGTTATCCTCAACGGCGTTACCGTAACCGGAAGCGGGGAAAACTATATCCTGCCGCTTAAAAATACGCAGAACATTATCGGGGTGAGGGCAACCGATTTCGAGGACAAAAACCGCTTTTACTACACGGTGATCAACGCCCGCAAAATAGAAATAACGGTAACGCCGGAATCTCCGAAACCGGGGGAAAACTTCAGCGTAAGCTTTAAGGGGATAACGCTGCCGGTGCACAAACTGGCGACGATCTACAATCCCCGTCTGGGCAGCAACGCAACGGTAGTGAGCTACAAATTATCGGGGACTGAGTACAGGAGCAAGAGTCGGCAATATCAGCTTGCCACCGACAACACAATTACCGTAAACGGCCTGGCCGCCGGAACTCACGCCTTTACCGAAGGCCGTATTTTGCAAAGTTGGTTTGGCGATCCTCTTGACACCGAAAAGACCCAGAACCTGCCGGGAAAGCCCAACATGAATGCCGTTACCCGGACAGATACTTTCAGTATCTTTCCTCATTTTGACGTTACCGTCCGCTAGGTTTGCGATGCTTTCCGGATTTCCTCTGCGGAAATCCGGAAACCGCCAGGGAGATTGGAATGATCATTTTTGCAAGGGCCGGACTTCTGTCCATCCTGCTTCTCTTTTCCGCCTGCGACTACGGGGAACTCGGCGATGCCGACAAAACCGATACCTATATGCCGGGCGATGCCGTTTTCGACGAACGCATGGATTTTTTCGACGGTATTTGGAAGATGCCCGGGAACGGGGACGGTTATCATATCCGCAGATGGGGCGATTTGGACGGCAAGGATGAAACCCTCGAAACGGCCGAACTTCTCTTCCCCAATTTGGACACCGAAAATCTCAAAACCTGGAGCACAAAGGAAAATCCCTCCACGGATGATTTCGTACTTCTGTATAACGGAGGCGGTCCATACGAAGACGAGTGGGGAGGCACAAGCTACATGGGCATCGTTCGCGCGATAAATATTTTTAACGACGACCTCGATCGTGGCGCGATTATTATCGAATACTTTGAAGGTGCGGATCCGGAATGGCTTTCCACGCCCGGCTTCAATAATTCCCAGGGGCTCCGACCGGGAGAGGTGCCTTTTTTCGGTATCCATTACAGAGGAGTGGCCGACAAAAACTGGGTGCAGATGGCAAATGCGGTGAACCTTGCCGCCCTGTATGCGGGAAAGCTATACTACGTGGAACAGCGCAGTTTTGAGGATGCGTTGCGTGTTTTTACCGTGAAAAAAGATTCGGAATGGATAGACTGGGGAATTGTCATGCCGCAAAAAAGGCAGTGATAGGCGTACTAAAATGAAATCCCAAAAAATGGTAGCATCGATTTTACTCTGCTTTTTTGTTGCCGCGAGACTCCTCGCTGCCGATCCTGAGGACGACGATAATGTCGACGACTTTATCGATTTTGGCGACGATGCTACCGGTATCGTGGTTACCGGGACGCCGGAAACAACGGCCCAGATCCAAGTTATCGACAGGGAGAGCATCGAGCGGAGCAGCGCGCGGGACCTGGCCGCCCTTCTGGAGGAAGAGATCGGAATGAGCGTTACCCGGCAGGGCGGTTACGGCAACCGCACCTCGCTGAGCATGCGCGGGTTCGGCACGAACCGTATCACCGTTCTTGTCGACGGAATTCCCGTCAACTCGCTTCGTTCGGGCGATTTCGACATCAACCAGATCAATCTGGCCGACGTCCAGCGGATCGAAGTGATCTACGGCGGCGCCGACACCCAGTACAATATCTGGAGTGCCCCGGGCGGTGTTATCAATATTATTACCACCAGTGAACAAAACAAAAACCTCAGCCTAGGGTTTACTCTTTCCAACACCGGCTACATGCCGGGAAAGTACAATGTCCGGCATACGGACGGCGAGATCGGCGAGCCCCATTTCGAGGACCTTTTCGACATGCAGTCCCTCAGTATTTTCGCCGGCCGTGCCTTTAAGGGTTTTTCCTTTAGGGCATCGGCCTTCGGGAATATTGCCGGCAACCACTATCTTTACAAGGACGATTTCGGTTTTGCCCGTCGCAAGATCAGCAACGAGGTCGTCGACGGGGGAGGGGAAGTCAGGCTGGCCTTCGCCCTTCCAAAAGATGCAAAAATTATTGTCAATACGGGCGGATACCATGCCAGGCGCAATTTTCCCATAACGATGAATTCCGTCGGCACGGTGCTTGCCACGGACACGGTTCTTTCCGGCAATGCCTCCTTTTTTGCGCCGACGTCTTTTGTTGACAACCTTACCACCGAGGCATCTTTTGCCTACCGTCTGTCGTTTAACAATTACGGTGCGATCATCTCGGGTCGGGACCGCTACTTCATGGCGATAAACCGCTGGAACTGGTATCCGACCGAACGGCTTTCCCTTTTTTTTGGTGCTCACTGGCATTTCCTGTACGTCAATTCCGGCAATCCGGTGGAGCTCGATCCGGAAAAAACCGGCAATTTCGGCGGGGCGCACATCACCGGCGAGTACCGTTTTTCGCCGAACTTTTTTGCCGTCGCTTCCCTTAAGGGCCTTACCGACACAAGGCGGATCGCCCCGATTCCCAAGGTCGGCATAAGCTGGCAGGCGACCGAGGCATTTACCCTCAAGCATAATTATTTTCGCACTTTTCAGTTTCCTTCTTTTGACGACCTGTATTACCGTAGCCCGGACAATTCCATGGCGGGCAATCCCGACCTGAGTCCGGAAGACGGATGGGGAACGGACCTTATCGGCGATTTTTTCTTTGGTGATATTTTTTCTTTTTCCGCGGGTGTTTTCGGACATTACGCCCTCGACCTTATCCGTTGGACCACTTCCGGCGGCCGCCGCTGGAGGCCTGAAAATATCGGCACGGCCTATTTCGCCGGCGCCGATTTCCGCCCCGCCCTTACCCTGAACCTCGGCGATTCCGGTCCTTCCCTCACCCTTCGGGGCAGTTACCAGTTCCTGTACAGCCTGCTTTTCCCGGACGGTTCCGGCGACAGTTTTCGGGTTCCCTACAGCCCGGAACATGTGATCGGCGCCAACCTCGACCTCAATTGGCCTGCGACCTCGCTTTTGTTTTCGTTACAATACCGATCACAAAATTACGCCGATCCCAGAAATCGCCTCATCGTCGATCCGAGCGTTATCGCAAACGTTACTTTCAACCAGAATCTTGGTGGCAACACCGTTTTCTTTGCCTCCCTTAGAAATATTTTCAATGCGTCCTACGAATCCTTTTCCGCCTATCCTATGCCGGGAATCACGGTGACCGTAGGTTTGAGGGTGAATATCGAAGTGAAGAATTCGGAGGATGAATAGGGTGAATATACTATTCAAGGTGGGCACGAAGCAACGGCACGGCGGAGTTGTGTGCATTGACAAAGCCCGATGGACAATTCACCGGTCCTATGTTAGACTGTACCGGTAAAGGTTGATTTCAAGGTGGAGAAAGTGAAACAATTTTTTGTCGTTACCGTTGTTCTGTTGGCCTTGTTTGCGACCAATTCCTGCGAGAGGGTGTCGACCAGGATAACCGACCGCGCCGGCAGGGAAGTGGCATTTTCCGGCACGGCAAACCGCATTATCTCCACGGCGCCTTCGAACACGGAGATCATCGTCGACCTCGGCATGGCCGACAGGCTCGTTGCCGTAGACATCAATTCCGCCGACATCGAGGGGATTCCGGAAGGGCTTCCCCGGTTCGACCCGTTCTTTCCGGATGCGGAGTTTATCCTTGCGCTTAGGCCGGACCTCATCATCGCCAGCGGGGACAAGCCCGCCGGTTCCGGCGACGATCCTTTCAGGCTTTTGGCCGATGCCGGCATTTCCTCGGTGTACATCCCCATGAGTTACAGCATAAACGACATTTACCTCGACATCGCCTTTGTCGCCGACATTCTGCGGGTTCAGGAGCGTGGGGCCGAATTGGTAGAAAAGATGAAAACCGAAATCGCCGAAATAACGGCCTTCGTTCCCCGTATCGAAAACCGCAGGACCGTTTATTATGAAATTTCACCCCCTCCGGAAATGATGACCATGGGCGAGGGGAGTTTTATCCATGACATGATTTCCGTCATCGGGGCGGAAAATGTTTTTGGCAAAGACGGCTGGCTGGTGCGGCCCGGTGCCGAGGCCCTCATCGAACGCAATCCGGAAGTTATCCTCACCAACGTGCATTTTGTCGACGATCCTGTCGGCGAAATAAAAAACCGGCTTGGCTTTAATCATATCAATGCCGTTATCAATGACCGAGTGTACCTTATCGACAAGGATTCCTCGGCAAGACCTTCCGCCCGAATCACCTTGGCCCTACGGCAAATGGCTCAGGCGGTGTACCCGGAGCTTTATGCCCGCTAGGATCCGCATCCTCCTCGCCTCGGCAATTTCCTTGTTGATACTGCTGACGGCCACTTCGCTGGGCAGTACCCGCATAAGCCTTGCCGACACGATGAGCATACTATTTTGCAACATTTTCCGGCTGCCGCTTCCGGCGCATGTCGAGACCGCCCATGATTCGGTGGTCTGGCTGCTCCGTTTTCCCCGTGCCCTTCTGGCCTTTTTGGTCGGCGGCAGCCTTGCCGTCAGCGGTGCCGTTTGCCAGTCGGTTTTGCGCAACCCGCTTGCCACGCCCCACATACTCGGCGTTTCCGCCGGCGCCTCCGTGGGTGCCGGTCTGATCATCATCTCCGGCATCAGCCTGCCGGTTCTGGCCGGTTTTACCCTGCCGGTCGTGGGTTTTTCCTTTGCCCTTGTTACGGTGTTTGTCGTAGTGATTTTTTCATCGAGGGTGGACCGCTCGATGTCGGACAATACCATTATCCTTTGCGGCATGGTCATTTCGCTTTTTCTCAACGCCCTTCTTGCCACGCTCGGTGCGGTTTTTTCCGAGGATTTAAGGCGGATCATCCTTTGGCAGATGGGGAGCTTTGCCATGCGGGGCTGGGTTTACGTAAAGCTTTTTTTGCCGTTTATGCTTGTCGGCATTATCGGTATTGCTTTTTTTACCAGGGAAATGGACATCCTTACCTTTGGGGACGAACAGGCAAAATCGTTGGGAGTCGAAACCGGCAGGTTGCGGAAAAAGCTCCTGGTATTTTCGGCGATACTTACCGGAACGGCCGTCGCGCTCAGCGGTGTTATCGGTTTTGTCGATCTTATCGCCCCGCATGTCGCGCGAAGGATAACCGGCTCGAAGCACAAAAGCCTTATCCCCATGTCCTTCATTCTCGGCGGTTCGCTGATGGTGGTGACCGACCTTGTCGCAAGAACGGTCATCCCGCCTTCGGAACTTCCGGTTGGGGCCTTGACCGCCCTTATCGGCTCGCCCTTTTTTGCCTGGGTTTACTTCGGGCGGCGTAAATCGTTTCGGGGGCAGTAGCATGACGGACGGAATAGCGACCATCGAGGTGAAAAATCTGTTTGCAGGATACGGATCGGGCGATGTCATTAGGGATATAAATTTTACCGTCAAGGCCGGCGAAAATCTTTGCATTATGGGCCCGAACGGTTGTGGCAAAAGTACCCTGCTTAAATCTATGGCCCGACTTCTCCCTTATCGTGGTACAATAAATATCAATGATACCGATATTGCAACAATTCCCCGCAGGGAATTCGCCAAAAAGATTTCGCTGTTGGGCCAGATGTCCCGGGTGCTTTTTCCCTACACCGTGTACGAGACGATCTCGATGGGACGTTTCGCCCATGCCTCCGGTTTTCTCAAGGATTTTTCCGACGGGGACAGGATCGTTATCGATAACATTATCAACAAACTCGACCTCTCCGGAATCAGGACCCGCATGATCGACGAGCTTTCTGGCGGCCAACTGCAAAGGGTTTTTCTGGCAAGAACCCTGGCGCAGACTCCGGAGGTGATTCTCCTGGACGAACCGACCAATCACCTGGACCTAAAGTACCAACTCGAACTGATGGCCTTTCTTGCCGCCTGGGTGAAGGAAAGTGGCAATATCCTTATTACCGTTTTCCACGACCTCAACCTGGCGCGGCAGTTCGGGCAAACGGCACTGCTGTTGGCGGAGGGAACCGTCATTGCCCGGGGAACCGTGGCCGAAACCCTGCGGGACGATCTGTTGCAGGAGGTTTACGGAGTGGACATCGGGGGTTTTATGCGGAAATCCCTGGCGAACTGGTCGGTGAGTTAGGTAGAAGGCAACCTTGCGCGAGGGAACAAAGGCCGCCGGTAGATTTTCAAAACTACATACGCTATACTTAGAACAGGGAAAGTCTCCGATAAGAAGGATAATCCGTTGGAAAGACTGCGATTATCGTTATGAACAGAAGACGTACTTGGAGTTTGTTATGAAAAATATG
>WQZW01000025.1 GCA_009780545.1 Treponema sp. | reverse complement strand
GGGTTCGTCCAGATCGGCGGACCTTCGATGATCGCCCAAATGCCGGAACTGATCGGCCGGATGTGCGAACTCGGTGCCGACAAGGTAATCGTGGACGGCGCGGTCGGCAGGAAGAGCCTTGCCGGACCGGGAATCACCGAGGCCGCCGTCCTCTGCACTGGGGCGAGCTTCCATGCCGACCCGGAAACCGTGGTGGGGGAAACGGCCCATGTCGTGCGGATGATGGGACTCCCCAAAATGGAAAACGAGGAAGCGGCGGCAAAGCCGGAAGCCGGCACTTTCACTAACAAGATCAATATCGTTGACAACGGGACGATCTACCTTCAAGGGGCGGTTTCGGACAATACCATCGAGGAACTGCTGAGGTCGGACGTTCGGCTTGCCGGGACGAGCATCGTGGTCGAGGATCCGGGGAAGGTGTTTGTCGGACCGGCCGTCTACGAAAAACTGCTGCGGCAAAAGGCCGTGATGAAGGTGCTCCGGACGATAAACCTCGTCGCCGTAACGGTGAATCCGGTTTCGGCCTACGGGGGAAGGTTCGACGGAGACGAGTTCCTCAGGCGGATGCGAAACGCCGTTTCGGTTCCGGTGTTCGACATGAAGGAGCGGCCATGTTCGGTTTAGACCGATCCCAACAGGATGCCGTCGGCCTCGGCTTCGTCCTGGAACGGCTTGTCCCGGACTCGCCGTACGGCATCGAGAAAAAACGGCTGATCGAGCCATTCGGGCCCGGCCGGGAAGCGGAACTGGAACGCTGCCTACACAACGTGGCCGGCGCGGTACGGGTGATAACCGAGGACGGGGACCTGTACGGCGAATTCCGCCGGGCGATGATGTCGCTTAAGAACGTTCGGGGCATCGTCGTCAAATGCCGGGAATCGTACCTACATGAGGTCGATTTGTTCGAGGTAAAGCGCTTCCTCATCCTGCTGGAAAAATTGTTGCCGGTATTTGCAAGCATGAACGACAAGGCCGGCTTCGTCGGCATATCGTTGATCGCCATGACCGATGCCCTGGACATACTGGACCCGGACCGTACCCGCCTGGCCCCGTTCATGGTGGACGAACGCCGGTCGGCGACACTGGCGGCGATACGCACGGAAAAACGGGACCTGGAGCTTCGGCTGCGGGAACTCGATCCCGAGGCCGACGGCCCGGAACGGACCGCCGTAAACGACCGCCGTTCCCTGCTGGTGCAGGAGGAGGAGGCGGAGGAAACGGCCGTGATGAAAATGCTTTCCGGGGAACTGCGGATGCACGCCGCCGCTTTCTTCCATAACATGGACAACATCGGGGAGCTGGACCTGGTGATGGCGAAGGCGGCCCTCGCGATCCGGTTCGGGGCCGTCCGCCCCACGGTGAATTCCGGCGGATGCGTAGACCTGCGGGAAATGTCGAACCCGTTTGTGGCCGAAGCGTTGGGCCGGAGGGGAAAAGCCTTCACGAAAATATCCCTGCGGATGAGGCCGGGGGTAACGCTGATTACCGGGGCCAACATGGGCGGGAAGAGCGTCGCGATGAAAACCGCCATGCTCAACATCGCCCTCTGCGGCCTGGGGTTTTTCGTCTTTGCCGCCGGTGCCGATCTTCCCCTGTTTGACGGCCTGCGGCTCATATCCGGCGACCTGCAGGAAACCGCGCACGGCCTGTCTTCCTTCGCCGGCGAGATGCTGGCCTTCAAACATGTGATCCGCGACATCAGGAGGGAATTCCTTTTCGTGGTGCTGGACGAATTCGCCAAGGGGACGAATCCCGAGGAGGGAACCCGAATCGTCGGTGCCGTGGCATCGTACCTTTCCGGCTCCTCCGCCGTCTGCATGCTCAGCACCCACTACGACCATGACGGCATCGCCGGCCTGCCCCACTACCGAGTCGCCGGCCTTACCGAAACGGCCTACGCGCTTCTGCTGGAAAGGATAGCCGACACCGGAAACGGGGAGAACGAGGCCCGCCGCATCGAACTGTTGGGCGAGTACATGGACTACACCCTAATCGAAACCGACCGGACGGAGCCGGCAAGGGACGCGCTGAAGATATGCCGGCTGATCGGGCTGGACAGGGAAGTTCTGGAGCTGATTGGTTCATCATCCTGCGGATGATGAACTTGGGAAATTTGCAAGCAAATCTCCACGCTTTGGCTGCCTTGTCTACCATGCGGGGCGTTGCGGGGCAGTCGCGCGCTGCTCAGGCTAAAGCCTTCGCGCCTTTTCAGTCTGCGGCGTCTTAATTGGCGCTCTCGGCATGGCGCCTCATCCATCCACGCGCTGTGCGCGCTTTCAATGGCCGCCCCGCTCGGGGGGTAGCCGGAGACTTGCGTAGCAAGGCTCCGGCTCAGGGGGGGTTGCCCCCCCTCAAAAGGTTGATTTCCGTTCGGATAGGGCCAAATCCCTTGACCTACCAGTTCCGCTCCATTAAGATAGAGGCATGGGAAAACGAGGAAGGGCGAATCCGGTGGCACGGGCCGTACTTGTCGTGCTTGCCGCCTTTACTGCGGTTACGGCCGCCGTTATCGGGGTGGCCTTGGGCTATGTGACGGCGGAGACGGCGAATATCCGGGGCAGCGAAGACTTTATGGAGTTCAACCCGGCCCTGCCGACCAGAATTCTCGACGTTCATGGGGAGTTGATTACCGAGTTTGCCGGGGACGAACGGCGGGAACTGGTGGCCCTCGACCAGCTTCCCACCCACCTTATCAACGCCGTGCTTACGAGGGAGGATGCCGATTTCTTCCGGCACCCGGGCTTCAGCATACGGGGTACGATCCGTGCGGCCGTAGGGGTGTTGCAGGGGGTAAACCGGGGCGGGGGATCGACCATCACCCAGCAGATCGCCGGCATTCTCTTTACCGACCGCGCCGACCGTTCGCTCAAGCGGAAGGTGGTCGAGCTTTGGTGGGCACTGCAGCTCGAACGGCGTTTCAGCAAAAACGAGATACTCGAACTTTACCTTAACTATGCGGTCATGGGGCCGGGCGTTTTCGGCGTGGAGGCGGCGAGTCGCTACTTCTTCGGGCACAGCGCCAAGGATATCAACCTGGCGGAATCGGCCATCATCGCCATCCAGCTTTCCAGTCCCTCGCGCCACAACCCGCTGACATACCCCGAAATCGCCATGGACCGGCAACGGGCGGTTCTGGACCGCATGGTCGAGCTTGGCCTTGCCGACCGGGACGAGGCGGACCGGTCCTTCGGGGAATTCTGGGGAAACTTCGACTATACGCGGGCCTCGGTCGGTGCGTTCTTCCTGCGGGAGGACAAGGCTCCCTGGTTCAGCGAGTACGTTCGCCGGCAGCTTGAGGACACGATGTTCGGCAAGATGGATTACTTCCGGGACGGCTACACGGTACATACCACCCTGGACCTCCGCCATCAGGCCGCGGCCGAAAAATACATGACCGAAGGGCTTGCCCGGGCGAACAGCAGCAACTTCCAGTCGTCGACAAGTGCCGCGATCACCAGGGCCGAACGTACCTACATGCCGGTGATCAACCTCCTCTCCCTGACGTTCGACTTTACGGGCATACACCAGGCTTCGATTGCCCGTGACGAGCACATCGCCCTTTCCCGTTACGCCAACACGGTGAATCCCATCGTGGACATGGCCGCCCTGCTTTTCGGGATTCCGGAACTCAAGGAGATCACCGTGCCGGGCTTCGACCGGGTACGGCTTTCGATGGAAAGCAACGATGTCGAGGGGGCCCTGATCACCATAGAGAACGATACCGGGTATATCACCGCCCTGGTCGGCGGTTCGCAGTTCAGCCAGACCAACCAGTTTATCCGGGCGACCCAGGCCAACGTGCAGGTCGGATCGGCGTTCAAACCCCTGTTCTTCTCCGCCGCCATCGATTCCCGGCGGGTAACCGCCGCCTCGCTGCTGTATGACGTTCCCATGGTCTTCGATTCGGGCGATGGCACGCAGTACATCCCGATCAACTACAACGGGGTCTGGAACGGCGGCATCCTCCTACACCGGGCGCTTTCCCTCTCGCTGAATATCCCGGCGCTAAAGGTATTGGACATTGTCGGCTTCGATGCGGCGATCGACCGGGCGGCCTCTCTCTTGGGCATTACCAACGAAAATCAGAAACGGGCCATGTTTCCCCGCGTGTACCCGCTGGCCCTGGGCGTAACCTCGACCTCGCCCCTGAACATGGCACGGGCCTTTTCGGTCTTTGCCAACGAGGGGCGGGAAGTGACGCCCATAGCGATACGGAGGATCGAGGACCGGAACGGCAAGGTGATCATGGATCCCGAACAGGATCTGATGGAACAGAGAAGGCGGAACGGGACGGCCCAGGTGGTCAGCCCGCAGAACGCCTATGTGATGAACACCCTGCTGAGCCGCTCCGCCTTCGAGGGCACTATGGGGAATGCCGTTGGCGGGGGCAGGTTCCGCTTTAGGGACGAGAACGGCAGGGACTTTACCATGCCGATAGCCGGCAAGACCGGGACCACGCAGAATTGGGCGGATGCATGGGTGGTCGGTTACAGCCCCTACTATACCACGGCGATCTGGTTCGGCTTCGATCGTCCCGGCAATTCGCTGGGGGTTGTGGGAACCGGATCGATCCTCGTGGGTCCGGTTTGGGGTAATTACATGCGGGATGTGCATCAAGGGCTGGGCCCTAGGCAATTTGTCCGCCCGTCCTCCGGAGTGGTCTTTGCCGAAGTAAGCTCGGTGTCCGGCCTCCTGTTGGGCCCGGACTGCGACGAGGGGCGGGTTACCCTGCCTTTCCTGCAGGGCACCCAGCCGACTGAATTCTGCGACATCCATGGCGGTGGCCCCACCTATCGCCCGACGGCAAGGTCGAGGCCCGCCGGCGGCGTCGCCGTGGGTTCGTTCACCCTGCCCGCCCTTCCGGACTTTGCCATGCCGTCCCTGCCCAGCTTCCTGGAAGAAACCTGGGCCGACGTTTGGCTGGAAACCGAGCCGGAGGAGGAAACCATTCCTGCGGGGCAGATTCTGCCGGACGGCCCCGAATCGCTGCCTCCCCCCGAGAATCCCGAACCCGAAGACTTGCCCGAACCTGAGCCCGACCTACCCGAACCTGAAGGGGCCGCGGAATAGATGAACGTTACGCAGGTAGCGGTCAAGGATATCAGGATACGGCGGAGGATACGAAAGGAAATGGGCGACATCACCGCCTTGGCCGAAAGCCTCAGGCGGCACGGCCTTATCTGCCCTGTCGTCATCGGCAGGGATAATGTGCTGATAGCCGGACATCGCCGGTTTCTGGCGGCGAAGATGCTCGGCTGGTCCACGATAAACGCCGTTATCCACGAAAACCCCACGAAGCTGGCCCGACTGGAACTTGAGTTCGAGGAAAACGTCCAGCGGAACGACTTTACTATGGAAGAAATTGCGGAGGCGACCAAACAGATATACCGTCTGCAGAACCCTTCGCTTCTGTCCCGCATCCTAGCGGCCATAATCGGATTCTTCAGGCGGCTTTTCGGAAGGGATTGAGGCAAAGGCAACTTGCCGGCCCAAAAAGGTTTGGAGAACCAAGTAAATCCCCTACAGCGTGGAGATTTGCGGAGCAATTCTCCCTTGCTGATCTCATCGGCCATGGGCCGGTGAGATCAGCAAACCTTGACCCGAAGGTCCAGATCTATCTTCCAGTCGAATATTTTGCGGAGTTCCTGGAGGGCGGCAAGCCGGATGGCCTTGATCATCGTGCCGCCTGCACCTATCACGATGCCTTTCTGCGATTCCCGCTCGACCACGATGAAGGCCCGTACCCACAGCTTTTGCCGGGCGGCGGACTTCTCCTCCCCGCCGGAACTCAGCTGGGTATCGGCGACCTCGACATGCAGGGAATGGGGAATCTCCTCCTGCAGTCGGTTGATGGCCTGTTCCCGGATGACCTCGGCGATGCGGAAGTCCACTTCCTGGTCGGTGTACAGTTCCCCGTCATACAGGGGATCGCCGGGTTCGGCAAGGCCGAAAATGGCCGAAAGCAGGGCTTCGGTCCCGTCCCCGTTCTTGGCGGAAACCTCGAAAAAGCGGTTTGTGCCTAGTGAAGGGAGGCTTTCGGCAAGGAAGGCCCTGGTTTCCGGGATTGCGGCCCGGGGATCGTCGGTTTTGTTGATCGCCACGAAGAGCTTTTCCGCATGGGGGGCGAGCAGGGCGGCGATCTCGGCCTCCTCGAAACCGGCCGGCCGGGTCGCGTCTATCACGTACAGGATCAGGTCGGAGGACTCCACGGCCTGGCTGGAAATGTCCCGCAGCCGCTTGTTGCCCTTTTTCTCCGACCGGTAACGGCCCGGCGTGTCCACGAAAACCAGTTGCCCCTGCTTCCGATTCACGATTCCCCGAATTGCGTCCCGTGTGGTCTGCGGCACGCTGCTTACGATGGAAACCTTTTCCCCGCAAAGGCGGTTCACCAGCGTGGACTTTCCCGCCGAGGGCCGGCCCACCATGGCCACGAAGCCCGCCTTTTTTTGTAATCCAATCGGTTGTTCCCCGGCATCGGCCGGCTCATTGTCGTTTTGCACGGCTTCACTTTAGGGGAAAAGGGCGGGTTTGTCCATTCGGGCTGTCCAAGCTACCATAGGTAGCTTGGACTCGGAGATTTGCGGAGCAAATCTCCACGCATTTACCGTTGGGATTGTGGGGCAAAACCCCATCCCGTAAATGCGTGGAGATCGAATCTATGACTGAAGAGCCGAGAAGTTCCACATTACACCGAATTTGTCGAAGACTACGCCGGCGCAGGGGCTGTAGAAGGTTTGGGTCAAGGGCATGCCGACATGGCCGCCTTCGGAGAGGACGGCGAATGCGGCCTTGACCTCCTCGACGCCGGCTTCGACCGCAATGGAGATACGCTCGCTTTCCGGGTCGTTCAAGGGACGGCCGGGGCCGCAGTCGGAGAGGCGGATGAAGTCGTCGCCGAAAGGCAGGGTCGCCTGAAGTATCTTGTCCTTGAAGTTTTCGGGAACGGGAAAGGCCGGGTTCGGCGGCATGTCGGCGAACCGCATCACCTGGATCGGCTCGGTTTTGAAGGCCCGCTTGTAGATTTCGATGGCCTCGGCACAGGTACCGTTAAAGGTAAGGTATGGTCTCAGTTTCATGGTTGCTCCTTGCCTCAGCCTACCGGAAAATCGGCCCAGATGCTACATACACAATGGCTATTGGTTTTGGGAGCAAACTCCAGACGGTAAATGTGTGGAGATTTGCAAAGCAAATCTCCTAAATCCAATCGAACGAAGTGCGATTGGATTTAGGAGGAAAACTCCAGGCAGGAAATGCGGGGGCGTTGCGGGGGTGGAACCCCCGCTTGGGGGGTAACGGAATACCCGCAGTAGCGGGGATGGAGTGGAGGGGGGCTTGGCCCCCCCCATGAGTTTATCGGGTAAACGGGTGGAGCTTTGCTACGCAAAGCTCCGAATCCAATCTGCTGTGGCAGATTGGATCGGCTTGCCCCCCTTCATAGCTTATTGAGTAAAGGCGTGGAGCTTTGCTACGCAAAGCTCCGAATCCAATCTGCTGTGGCAGATTGGATCGGCTTGCCCCCCTCCATGATCGGGGGTTTTTCCGGTATAGTGCCAGCCATGAAGATAAACATTCCGGCTATGATGGAGAGGCTGTTCCGCCCGGGCAAGAACGGGGCCGGCACCATCCCGGTTAGGGATATGGGGATTCTCGACCACATCGAAAAAATCGTCGAGATTTCCAGGGACCAGGGCATAGACCGCTGCCTGTCCAAGGCCAAGGTCCACCTGGAATACGTTGCCGGCAAGTTGGGGATCAGTCCGCTGCAGTCGGTGCTGTTCTCCCACTTCGCCGAGAAAGGCATGGACAGCTACGTTGACCTGGGGGACATCGCCGAGGCGGTAAAGTGCAGCAAGATACGGATCATCAAATACATCAACGATTGCGAGCAACTGGAGGAAAAAAAGCTGATCCAGTGCAGAAGGCAGAGCATGCGGGACAGCGTTTCCTACCGCGTGCCCCGGAAAGTTACCGAATCGCTGAGCAAGAACAACGAGTTTCGGCCGGAAGCCAGGGAAAACCTCGACATAAAGGAATTTTTCGGCCAACTGGAGCGCGTCTTCGACGAACGGGAGAACGACGAGCTCACCTGCAAGGCCATGCGCGGCGAGCTGCTCGAGTTTTTGAACCAGAACCTGCACCTGCTGTTCTGCAAGAAGCTGAAGTCCTACGAGCTCTGCGGCGACGACATCATCCTGTTTCTCTGCTTCTGCCATCTCTGCTACAACAACAACGACGACAATATCGGCGCCCACGACATCGAGTTCCTGTACGATGCCAAGACGGAGTTCCGCATGGAACGGGATGCCCTTTCGGATGCCTCGCACACGCTGATTCAGACGAAGTTCATCGAGTACAACAACTCCGACGGTTTCGTGAACAACGAATCCTGGAAGGTGTCGGACATGGCCAAGAAGGAACTCCTCTGCGAACTGAACATGCGGAGCCGGAACTACAAGAAGAACCTTATCCTCCACGACGGCATCAAAGAGAAGCGGATGTTCTACAACCGCCGGGAAACCAAGGCCATCGAAAAGCTCGGCCTGCTCCTGCGGGAGGACAGCTTCGGCCGGATACAGGAGCGGCTCGACCAGAAAGGCCTGCGGAAGGGCTTCGCCTGCCTGTTCTCCGGCCCTCCCGGAACCGGCAAGACGGAAACCGCCTACCAGCTCGCGCGGACGACCGAGCGGAACATCATGGCCGTTGACATCTCGCAGGCCAAGAGCATGTGGTACGGGGAAAGCGAGAAGCGGATCAAGGAGGTCTTCGACGGCTACCGGTCGGCCATCGAGCATTCCAGAATCGCCCCGATCCTTCTTTTCAACGAGGCGGACGCGATCATCGGCAAGCGGAAGGAGAATTCCACTTCGGACCGGGCGGTGGACCAGACGGAAAACACCATCCAGAACATCATTTTGCAGGAAATGGAGAACCTTTCCGGCATCATGATCGCCACGACCAACCTTGCCCAGAACCTCGACCATGCCTTCCAGCGGCGATTCCTGTACAAGATCATTTTCGACAAGCCCACTCCTGAAAGCCGACGGGAAATCTGGCTTTCCCTGCTCCCCGAACTGGGCACGGAAAACGCCGCCGAGCTTTCCCGCAGGTTCGAGCTTTCCGGCGGCCAGATCGAGAACGTGGCCCGCAAGTGCGAGGTGGACGACATCCTGGACGGCTCCGGCCTGCTGCCTGACACCCTTGCCCGCTACTGCGCCGACGAACTGCAGAACGGGGCGTCGAAGCCGCTGGGATTTCGGGACGGAATTGCGTGAAAGAAAGTTTGACAGTTACGAGTTGCCTGCACTATAATTAAAGTGCTATGAAAAATAAACTTGGCTTGTTTGTTTTCTTTATTGCCATTGTGTTCACAAGCACCGGTTGTGCAACCCCTCCCCCGCCTCCGCCCGTCGTAGTCCTGGTTCCCGACATACGCCTTCCTCTGACCATCTCGCTTATCGAAAGGCTTGTCGGCGGGTCCGAATTCATGGCGGATGACATCCGCCGGTTCCAGCTGTACATATTCGGGCGGATTTCCCTGGTGCGTGAAAGCTTGGAGTCGCGCCCGGTCAACGTCAACGAAGGAAGAGCGCTCATTGAAAATATGCACAGGCGCGACGAGCTGATTCTGGACCATCAAACTCCCGGCCTTGTGTTGAACGTCGAACATATCGGTGGAAGGGTCAGGCTCCATGTTGCCTTTGAAAGCGGGGAGAGTGCGCTGATATTTACGGCCAAAAGGGACGATCCGGACGGCTTTTTTAGCCTGGAATACAATCCCAACAACAACACCGTCAGTTATGGCGGATCAACCTACCGGATAAGCTACACCGGAGACAGGCCGCCTCTCCTGCTCATCGGGGTGGATCAGACCGACACGATCCAACCGGCGGGCCGCCGCATGGGCGGAAGAAGGCTACCGGAGTCCCAGCCTTTCCGTTAAGCCGGGGAGTGGTATCTCTTGATATAGCAAGTGCAAACACCTCCCTTGACTCGATTTTCCCTTTACGATACCCTTAAAAAGAAGTACATGGTTCCCGAGTTCCGGGGACACACCAGCGAGGAGGAACGATGAGCGTCAGGATACGACTCAAGAAATTTGGCAGTAAGAAACGGCCCTATTACCGCATCGTGGTTATGGACAGCAGGGCTCCGAGGGACGGCAAAACGCTCGATGAGCTTGGTTACTACCATCCCATCGAGGCCGAGGACAAGCAGATCCGCGTCAACGAGGAAAAAGCCAAGGCTTGGCTTCTGAAGAGCGCAACTCCCACCGATACGGTACGCAGGCTGTTCAACAAGAAAGGCCTGCAGGTCAAGTAGGCGCAGGACGGTTGCGTATGGAAAAAGATTTGATTGAATTCATAGCGAAATGCATTGTGGACGATCCTTTACGGGTTTCGGTCGTTGAGGTCGAGGGCGACCGTTCCGACGTGCTCGAGCTGCGGGTGGCCGAGGAGGATCTGGGCAAGGTGCTCGGCAAGCAGGGACGCATCGCCAAGGCCATGCGGACCGTGCTTTTGTCGGCGGGTACCCGAACCGGAAGGCACATGTCGCTGGAGATCATCGACTAGGTGAGGGTTTTGCCCGTAAGCGCAAAGGGGACGAAATGAGAAGCAAGGGGTTCTTTTTTGGCTCGGGGATAACCTTCGGGAGTTGCCTGGCCATGGTTATATCGTATTCCGCTTGGAGCTCCATTCCTTGGGCCATCCTTCATGGGATATGCAGTTGGGGCTATGTAATCTACTACGTCCTGAAGTATTCGGGGAACTAGGCCGGCACGGAACGGCTCCCCGGCAAACCTCCGTATGGTAAATGCATGACCGAAAAATTTGTCGCGGGTATCGTGGGGGCTCCTTTCGGCCTGAAAGGTTTTGTCAAGGTCAAGACCTTTTCCGGGGAAACCGGGCATCTGCTGAAGCTCAAGTCCATTCTGCTCAGGAAGGACGGGCTTGAACGGACGATGGAAATCGCCGAAAGTTCCGCTTCGGGACAGGCCTTGGTGATACGCTTTGTCGGTTACAGCGGTCCGGAACAGGCCGGGGGATTGCGCGGTGCGGAACTGCTGGTCGGTAGGGAGGATGCGGCCCCGCTCAGGCCCGGCGAATTTTACGTCGAGGACCTCAAGGGGATGACCGTTTTCGGAGAGTCCGGGGAGATTCTGGGGAAGATAATCTCGGTGATCGAAGGCGGGGGCGGCGATCTTCCGAAATCTGCCTTGCGGACGGGCAAAAACGGATGGTTCCCTTTC
>WQZW01000024.1 GCA_009780545.1 Treponema sp. | reverse complement strand
TGATGTCGGAGACGACGTTCAAAAGTCCCGCGCGCCCGATCTCCGACGCGCCGGTCAGTTCCTCGACGTTCTCGCCGTTCTTCACCAGTGTCCGGGTAACCAACTCCACCTTGCCCAGCATCCGTTGTATGGCCGCCGAGGAAAGGGACACGCTGGACGCCTGCGTTTCCACGTAGTCGTTGAGCTTGCCGATGTTCCCGGTGATCTGCTCCATCGCGGCGTTGGTTTCGGCCACGCTGGCGCTCTGGTTGATCATCCTTGTCCTGATGCCCACGATGTTGGCGTAGATGTCGTTCATCGCCGACTTGGTCTGCGTCATGTCGTCGGCAAGGTCGCTTCCGGTTTCCGACAGGGCCCGTGCCTCGCCCATGATGCTCACGATCATCTCCCGTATCTTCTTCGTCGTCTCGTTGAAGTAGTGGGACATGCGGGCGATCTCGTCGTTTCCCCGCTCCGGGATGATGCCGGTAAGGTCGCCCTCGCCCTGGGAGATGTCCTTGAGGGTGTTCGCCACGTTGGAGATGGGCCTGGTCATCCGCAGGATGACGAAGGAGATGGCGATCCCGAGGATGACGATGACCGCGATGCCGAGGACGAGGTTGGTCTTCAGGAGTCCGGTGGTTGCCGTGTAGAAGTCGTCGACCGGGCAGACCACGATGGAGTACCAGTCGGTGTACCTGCTCCGGTGGACAAAGAACATCGAGTTCCGCCCGTCGATCTCGGCCTGGAAACCGGCGGCCTCCTGCACCGAGGCCAGCCGTAGGAGCAATTCCTCCGGCACCGAGCTTCCCAGCAGTTCCGTGTCCCGGTGCCCGATGACCGTTCCCGCGCCGTTCACGATCATCGCATGGCCGCGCTCCCCGAGCAGGCTTACCGGGACGACGTAGGTCTCGTTGAGCGCCTCGACCTTTATCGAGGTCATCGCCACGCCGAAAACCTCGCCGGAGCGGTTGAGTATCGGGATCGAGACGAACAGCGACAGCGCCCCGGTCTGCCGGCTCACCTCGACCTGCGAGATGAAGGGACGGCCGGCGGCGCTTGCCCGGAAGTAGTCCCGGTCGGCACGGTCCCCGCCCGCGCTGCCGGAAGTGCTGGCGACGATGATCCCCCGCGCGTTGAGGACGATGATGCTGTTGTAGATGCCGAACTGCCCGACCAGTTCCCGCATGTAGCGCTCGAAGTCGGCCGACGAACCCTCCTCCTCGAGCAGGACGTGCAGGCTCGGGGTCGCGGCGATGGAGAAGAGGTCGATCTGCGCCTTGGACAGCACCAGGTCGACGAATTCTTGCAGGCTCCGGGCCGAACGCGCGCCGTCGCCGTCGATGGCCTCGACGATGATGTTCGACGCGCTGCGGTAACCGACAAAACCGATGACCAGGCCGCCCAGGATCAGGGCCCCGAGCGTGGGGAGCATCAGCTTCAAGTAGACGCTTTTCATTTTTTTGTCTTCCTTAAAGGGTAAGGTTAAAAATTAAAGCAAAGGCCGGATTGCCCCGGAAACCTTTTCGTTACCAAGGCGGATAACGACCGGTTCCAAGGGAAGCACTGGGGCATATACTCCGTAATATACATAGTTATTAAATTTTCGTCAACAACCCCGGGCGGATTTCGGCCGTTCCTGGGGCCGGGGGAAAGGTTCGGGGCCAGTCGGTCGGTTCTTGCGGAAAAAATATCGGCGGCAGGTGAAGAAAAGACAGAGGCGGACTTTGCGGAAAACCTGTGCGGGGCACGAGGGCCCAAGACTCGCCTTCCGGCAACCCCTGCCGGATCTGCCCGCTGCCGATCGTGTCCGGCCGTTTTGTGAAGCAAGGCGCGGCGGCGTTCGTCCATAGGAAATTAAAGTTCGGGTACAGGTTTCCGGGAAGCGGATAGGTACGGGGCGGTAACGAAACCAGGAATTCCTGGTTTCGTTTATTTTTTGTCTGAATTTCTTTTAGTTATGTTATGGATGCGATTTGACAGCGCCCGGTTGCATGTACTAGAATTTCCATAGGGGAGGGGGAATTTGCCGAATGAGCAGGAGTTGTTATGAAAAGGGCGTTTCTGTCTCTCGCCGTCGCGGCCCTTTGGGGTGCCGCGGCATGGGCCGTCCCCGTCAGCCTGGGTAGCGGGCTGGCCATCGGAACCTCGCTGGTCGACCTCGACTGGGAGAATACCCGCTTCAAGTCGCTGGAAAACGGCATAGGCGCCTCGTTCTTTTTCGACGCCCACTATGTGTCCCTTTCCGCCGACATCCTCAATGGCTACTACGACATCAGCGGCCGCGCCATCAGCCCGGCGGAATCCCCGGCCGACGACGAGGAACTTTCCACGATCAAGCCCGAAGTGGCCAGCTATTCCGCCTCCCTGCTCAACATCAACATAATCGGCAAATTTCCGGTGGCCCTTTACGATCTTTCCAGCGTCTACGTCTTTCCCATGATCGGCGTCGGCTACCGGATGAGCCGGGTGGTGGAAGATGCCGGTCCGTTCCGGGGGACCTTCAACGAGATAAAGGTGCTTTTCGGGCTGGGCGGCGACTTCTACCTCAATCGGAGGGTTTTCTTCCGTATTTCGTTAATTCCTTACTATCACCTGACCAGGGAAAGCACGCAAAAGATCGTCCGCAGGGTTTCCGGGAACGACGCGTTTTTGGCCCATGGCGGTTTCGGGGTCAACGGCTACCTTATGATGGGCATCCGTCTGGGGACTCTCTCCGAAAACACCCCTCTTAGGGGAGGTGTGTATATCCAAAGCTAGAAACGTTGCCGTCGGGCAGGATACCGAACGTCCCCGTTGGGGATAAAAATGCCATGGAGGGCCGACGCGCCTTCCGTAAAGTAAGGAGTCTTGTAATGAAGAGAGTGCTTGTGATGACCGCAATGATGGCCATCGTGTCGGGGATCGGAACCGTCTGGGCGGTTCCCTATAGTCTCGGCGGCGGGCTGACGTTTGGAAACGAAGCCCTGTATCTGGACTGGGATAACGGCCGCTTCAATACCGTCCAGAAATCCATCGGCGGCTCGTTGTTCTTCGATGCCCATTACGCAAGTCTTTCCGTGGACGTCGCAAGCGGGAACTTTGACGTCAGCGGCCGCGTCTTTAGCCCCGTCGACGTTTTCGATGCGGACGGGAAGCCGCTGCAGCCCCCGGCCTACAATCTGGACCAGACCGTCACCAGCTATTCGGCGACGCTGCTCAACGCCAACCTCGTGGGCAAATTCCCCCTGTCGCTGTACGGTCTCTCCACCGTTCGGGTTTTTCCCATGTTGGGCGTCGGTTACCAGTTGGCCCAGATCGTCCAGAAAGAATCGCTTATCGCGGGGACCTACAACGGGATCAGGCTGCTCTTCGGATTGGGCGGGGATTTCGACCTGAGCGACCGGGTTTTCCTGCGCCTGGCCGCTCTTCCCTATTACTCCTTTGCCAAAGAAAGCACGAAAGGGCTGGTAAAAAGCGCGGGCTACGGGGACTGGAACGCCCACGGCGGTTTCGGGGCCAGCGGCTACGTTATGGTAGGTTTTCGCCTGGGACGGCTCGGGAACGGGGTGGCCGCCGCACGGCCTTCCGCCGGCAATTCGGCCCCCGCGCTCCGGCCGGCCGCGCTCCAGCCGGCGGTAACCCAGCCCGCGGATCCTCCGTCCGTGGTGTACACCTTCATGATCGACGAGATTCCCCAGGACAGGGGCGCGGAAGACTGACGGCGGCCCGATGAACCGAGGATATGTATCCCCGGCTCATCGGGCTCGGGACTTCTCCCGATCTCCCCCCAAAGCCTCCGCTTATCCATAAACCCGAGGCAATCACTGGACAATTCCCTGACTTCATGGGATAATCGTACATGTATTCACCTGAGTATCCGAATACATTGAAGGAAAGAAAATGAGTTTCACATTCAAACGGGGCATACATCCGAACGAGCAGAAAAGCTTTACCGAGAACATCCCTATCAAGGTGATGTATCCGAACGCAAAACTCGAGATGGTCTATCCCCTTTCCCAGCACATCGGCGCTCCCTGCAAACCGATCGTGGAAGTTGGGCAGAACGTGCTGCTCGGCGAAAAGATCGCCGACAGCGATGCCTTCATCTGCGCCCCGATTCATGCGAGCGTGTCCGGCACGGTAAAGGCCATCAGGCCGCACCTTACGGCTTCAGGCTCCGTGGTGGAATCCGTCGTGATCGAAAACGACGGCAAGTTCACCGAGCATGAAAGTCTTCTCCGGAAACTCGACTACGAAAGCATGTCGAAGGAGGAAATCCTCAAGGTCGTCCGCGAGGCCGGGATCGTGGGGCTCGGGGGCGCGGGTTTCCCGACCCACGCCAAGCTCTCGCCGCCGCCGGACAAAAAGATCGACAGGATCATCATCAACGGCTGCGAGTGCGAGCCGTATCTGACCACGGACAACAGGGTGATGATCGAGGAAGCGGACCGGCTGGTCATCGGCTGCCGGATACTGCTCCGGTTGGTGGACGACGCCAGGGTGCTTATCGGCATCGAGGACAACAAGCCGGAAGCGATTCAGGCGGTAAGGAAGGCGGCCGAGGGGGTGGACCGGGTCGAGGTCCGGGTGCTTAAGACCAAATATCCCCAGGGCTCGGAGAAGCAGCTCATTGTCGCCCTTACCAAACGGGAAGTTCCTTCGGGCGGGCTGCCCAGCGACATCGGCTGCATCGTGCAGAACATCGACACGGTGATCGCCATACATCGGGCCATCGTCAGGGGCCGGCCGCTGATGCGGAAGGTCGTTACCCTGACGGGCGGGGCCATACGGAATCCCGGCAACTACAAGATACGCCTGGGGACCAAAGTCAGCGACATCATCGACATGATCGGGGGTTTTACCTGTACGCCGGCCAAGGTCATCGTCGGCGGACCGATGATGGGCACGGCGATCTTCGACATCGACGTGCCGGTGGTCAAGACCACCGCCGGCATGCTCTTCCTTACCGAAGACGAGGCCAGGGTTCCTCCTGAGGAACCCTGCATACACTGTGCGCGGTGCGTGGAGCATTGCCCCATCGGGCTGCTTCCCCTGGAACTGAACGCCGACGTCCTTGCCGACAGGAACGAGGCTTTCGTGAAGCACAACGGCATCGACTGCATAGAATGCGGCTGTTGCTCGTATGTCTGCCCGTCCAAAAGAAGGCTGGCCCAGTCCATCCGCATGGCCCGAAGGCTCGAGCTGGCCAAACGCAGAAAGAAGTGAGGAAGGAACGATGAAAGCAATACTTACCGTGTCCGCACCGTCGCATATCTACGGTACGGACACGATCGGCAGGCGGATGTGGGAGGTGGTGATCGCGTTGCTGCCTGCGGCCTGTTTCGCCGTCTACGTCTACAACGTCTATGTCTTTTTTGTGATGGCGGCCTCCGTGCTTGCGGCGGTGGTGTCCGAATACTTCTTCCGGAAGATAATCGGGAAGAGGGTGACCATAACGGACGGAAGCGCGATCATCACCGGGCTATTGGTGGCGTTCAACCTGCCTCCGGCGGTCCCGCTGTGGATTCCCATTGTGGGAAGCGCCTTTGCGATAATCGTGGTCAAGCAGTTCTTCGGCGGGCTGGGACAGAACTTCCTGAACCCGGCCCTTGCCGCCCGGGCCTTCCTCATCGCCTCGTTCCCCGGTTATATGACTTCCTGGGCCGTTCCGGGGGCACCGCCCGATGCGGTTACGGGCCCGACACTACTGGCTGCCATCAAGGAAACTGCCGGTTTCGTTCCGCAGGCATCCCATTACATGGAACTGCTCTTCGGCAAGGTCGGGGGGACCATCGGGGAAGCCAGCGCGGCCGCCCTGCTGGTCGGCGGCATCTACCTTATTGTCCGGGGCATCATCAACTGGAGGACGCCGGTCTTCTACATCGCCAGCTTCGTCTTTTTTGCCTTCGTCCTGGGGCGGAATTCTTTCTTTGACTGGGAGATGATCGCCTCCGGGCAGATGCTTGTCGAGCTTCTTGCGGGCGGACTGCTCTTGGGGGCCTTCTTTATGGCCACCGACTATGCCACCACGCCGATTACCCCGCATGGCAAGGTGATCATGGGAATAGGCTGCGGCTTCCTCACCGTGCTGATCCGCTTCTACGGCGGGTATCCGGAAGGGGTAAGCTACGCGATCCTTATCATGAACCTTGTCGTCCCGATGGTGGACAGGTACATAAGGCCACGGGTCTACGGCCAGAAGGTCGGGGGGAAGAAGAAGTCATGAAGCACATCATCAAGCCGGCGATAACCCTTTTCGTTGCCGCCGCGATTGCGGCCGTGTCGCTGGGTCTTGTCTACGAGGCCCTGAAGGGACCGACCGAGATAAACCAGCGGAAGGCGCGGGAATTGCTGTTCCGACAGATATTCCCCGGCGACAACTTCGCCTTCGAGGAAATCTACGTCAGGGATACGGCGGCTCCGGCCGAGGTTGCCGGCATACCGGCCGGCATCCGGCGTATCTTTGCCGTCAGGGAAAGTGGCAAACAGGTAGGCTACGTCGTGGAAGTGGTCAACTCCCGGGGCTACGGCGGGGAACTCACCCTGATGGTGGGCTTTTCCCTTGCCGAGAACAGGATCGCCGGGCTTCGGGTACTCAGCCACAAGGAATCTCCGGGATTTGGAAACGTGATCTCAAGGCCTGCCTTCGGCGACCGGTTCCGGGGGCTGGGCATCGCGCCCTTCCGTGTCGTGCGGGACCGGCCGAACGCCGCCGATGAATTCCAGGCAATCTCCCGTTCCACCATCACCACGAACGCCGTCATCGGTGCGGTGAACGAAGCGGTTTCCTGGTTCGAGAACAATGCGGGGAGGGACAGATGAAATACGTCCGGATACTGAAAAACGGTCTGATCGACCAAAACCCGACCTTCGTCCAGCTTCTGGCACTCTGCCCGACCCTGGGCGTTACCATCTCGGTGGTAAACTCGCTCACCATGGGTCTGGTAACGTCCATGGTACTTATCGCCTCGTGCATCATCGTCTCGCTCCTCCGCAGGTTCATCGTCAACGAGGTGAGAATCGGGCTCTTCGTCATCGTAACGTCCAGCCTCGTGGCAATGATCGAATACTCGCTCAATGCCTACGGTAGCCCGGAACTTAACGAGTCGCTGGGCATCTTCGTGCCGCTGATCGTGGTCAACTGCATCCTCTTTGCCCGTATCGAGGTCTTTGCGGCAAAGAACAGGGTGTTGCCCACCATCGTGGACGCTCTCGGTATGGGCCTCGGCTTTACCATCGGGCTTACCTCGCTGGGCATAGTCAGGGAAATCCTGGGATCCGGCTCGTTTCTGGGAATTCCCATCATACGGAACGAATCCCTGCACGTGCTGGTTATGGTCATGGCGCCCGGAGCCTTCTTTACCCTGGGAGGAATCATCATGGTAAAGAAGGCCATCGAGGGAAGGAGTAAGAAGTAGCATGGATCTGTTTCTCATATTCGTCAGTTCCGCACTGATCAACAATTACGTCCTGACGCGGTTCCTGGGGCTATGCCCCTTCTTCGGGGTTTCCAAGAGAACCGAGGCGGCTGTGGGCATGGGCCTTGCCGTAACCTTCGTGCTTGCCCTGGCTTCGGCCATCACCTGGGTGTTCCAGCTTCTGCTGGTCGAGCTCAAGCTCGAGTTCCTTCAGACGATGGTCTTCATCCTGGTGATCGCCTCGCTGGTCCAGTTCATCGAGATCGTCCTGAAAAAGGCCATCCCGGTGATCCATTCCATGCTGGGCATCTATCTGCCGATGATCACGACGAACTGCATCATCCTGGGGGCGGCCCTGCTCAATATTCGGGAGAACCTGGGTTTTCTCCAGTCCGTGGTGAACGGAACCGGGGCGGGAGCAGGTTTTCTTATCGCCATCTCGATGATGTCGGTGGTTCGGGAGCGTTACGAGAACAATCCCGAGGTTCCGCGGATATTCCGGGGCTATCCGCTTGCGCTTTTCTCCGCCGGCCTTATGAGCATCGCGTTTCTCGGGTTCCAGAACCTGGCGACCGGCCTCGAAGCCCTGATAGGGAGGTAATATGTTCGACAGTATAGTTTTGCAGATTGCCAGCATAGGCGGAATGGCCCTGGTGTTCGGCGGCCTGCTCGGTTTTTCCTCGAAGAAGTTCGCCGTCAAGACGGATCCCAGGGTCGAGGAGATAAGTCTTGTGCTTCCCAACGTCAACTGCGGGGGCTGCGGTTTTCCCGGCTGCGCTCCCTTCGCCGCGGCGGTGGCCGAGGGGAAGGCCGCCTACAGCGGATGCCCGACCGGGGGAGCGGCCGTTGCGGCCATGGTCGCAAAGATAATGGGGATCGAACCCGGCGAGTTCCAGCGGCAGGTCGCCTTCGTCAAATGCCACGGCACCGAAGGCAACGTCAAGAAATTCTACAACTACGACGGCCCGGACAGCTGCATCGCCGCCTCGCAGTTGGCCACCGGGGGCAGCAAGTCCTGTTCCTACGGCTGCCTGGGGCTTTCCACCTGTTCCAATGCCTGCGGGTTCGACGCCATATCGATACAGGGCGGAATTGCCGTCATCGACCCGGACAAGTGCACGACCTGCGGTGCCTGCGTCGCCGTCTGCCCCAAGTTCCTCATCGAGATGGTTCCGGAAAAGGCCAAGGTGCGGGTTGCCTGCGCGTCCCTGGATGCCGGCAAGGAGGTACGGGCAAACTGCAACACCGGCTGCATCGGCTGTTCCCTGTGCAAGAAGGTCTGCCCGTCGGACGCCATCACGGTGGAAAACAACCTGGCAAAAATCGACTACGACAAGTGTACCGGCTGCCAGGAGTGCGTGGTCAAATGCCCCACCAAGATCATCAAGGTGATGGCATAACCGGTATTGCACGAAAACGGGACCCGATTCCGTCCGATCCGCCTACGGTGGGTCGGGCGGAATCGGCATTCCCGCATTAAAAATCGATCCCATGGCCGTATCCGTCCGACGCTGGAAAAACCCAAAAAAGTATACTATGATTGTGAGATGGGCTTCGGGAATTTTACCATGGATGACGGGAAAGCCCGTCCTTTGGGGGCAACGCTCACCGACGAGGGCGTGAACTTCGCCGTTTTTTCCCGCAATGCGACGCTGATCACCCTTTTGCTTTTCGAGTCCCCCGACAAGGACAGCGAATTTCTGGAAATTCCCTTGGGCAACCGAGGCAACAAGACCGGCGACATCTGGCACTGCCATGTTTCCGGGCTCAAAAGCGGCGCCTGCTACCTGTATCGGGCCGACGGCCCCTACCGGCCGGAACAGGGCCTGCGGTTCAACCGGCTCAAGGCCCTGATCGACCCGTATGCAAAGGCGCTCACCGGTACCGGCGACTGGGATTTCAGCAAATGCACCGGCTTCGATTCCGGCGCGGCGTCCGGCGACCTTTCCTTTTCTTCCATGGAGAACGTTGCCGCCATGCCCCGCTGCATCGTCATCGACGACGACTTCGACTGGCAGGGGGACGCCCCGCTGAACTACCCGCTGCGCTTCAGCGTCCTGTACGAAACCCACCTCAAGGGCCTTACCTCCCATCCGGGTTCCGGGGTAAGCCGGCCCGGAACCTACCTCGGCGTCATCGAAAAGATTCCGTACTTCAAGGAACTGGGAATCACCAGCCTGGAGTTCCTGCCCCTGCAGGAATTCAACGAGAACGAGCTGCCCCGCGACAATCCCCGCACCGGCCGGCGGCTGGTCAATTACTGGGGCTATTCCACGGTGGCGTTTTTTGCCCCGAAGGAAACCTACGCCTTCGACCGGAGTCCCGGCGCTGCGGTGCGCGAGTTCAAGACCATGGTCCGGGAACTGCACAAGGCCGGAATCGAGGTGATCCTCGACGTGGTGTTCAACCACACCGGCGAGGGAAACGAAAGCGGCCCGACTTTTTCGTTCCGGGGGCTGGACAATCAGATTTATTACATGCTGGACAACAACAAACGGTATTACAAAAATTATTCCGGCTGCGGCAATACGGTGAACTGTAATCATCCGGTGGTGCGCTCGTTCATCATGAGCTGCCTGCATTACTGGGTGGCCGAGATGCACGTGGACGGATTCCGTTTCGACCTCGGTTCGATTTTGGGGCGGGACCGGAACGGCAACCTGATGGAATCCCCCCCCATGCTGGAGAGCATCGCCGAGGATCCGATCCTGGCCTCGACCAAGATCATCGCCGAGGCCTGGGATGCCGGGGGGGCCTATCAGGTGGGCTGGTTTCCGGGCGGTCGTTGGGCGGAATGGAACGACCGCTACCGGGACGACATCCGCAAATATTGGCGGGGCGATCCCAAGGTCAGCCGGCACCTGGCGACCCGGCTTTCCGGCAGCTCGGACCTGTACCTGCGGGACGGCCGCAAACCCTTCCACTCGATCAACTTCATCACCAGCCATGACGGATTTACCCTGCAGGACCTGGTTACCTACAACGGCAAGCACAACGAAGAGAACGGCGAGGAAAACCGGGACGGGGGGGATCACAACTACAGCTACAACCACGGATTCGAGGGCCCTTCGGAGGATCCCCTGCTGATCGGAATCCGGGAACGGCAGTTGAAAAATTTCTTTGCGACCTTGCTTGTTTCTCTCGGCACGCCGATGCTGCTCGGCGGGGACGAGTTCGGCCGGACTCAGGGCGGCAACAACAATGCCTACTGCCAGGACAACGAAATCTCCTGGTACGATTGGTCGTTGCTGGAAAAGAACAAAAAGCTTTTCCGGTTCGTCAAGGAGATGATCGCCTTCCGGCTGCGGCACCCGGGCTTTATGCGGCCGGAGTTCTACACCGGGCGGGACGGCAACTACAATGCAAGGCCGGACATCACCTGGTACAACGAAAAAGGCGTGGGCATCGACTGGGACGCGGTCGGCTACAGCTTCGCCCTGTACATCAACGGCAGGCAGGCCGACGTGCTGCGGGACCGGGATGTCAGCGATTTTTATATTATGTTCAATGCCGGCCAGGATGTGGCGAACTTTTCGATTCCCCCGGCAAACGACCTCAAGCACTGGTTTATGGCGGTGGATACCGGCCAGAGTTCGCCCGGCGACATCCTGCCCGAAGGAAGCGAGAAGCCGCTGAAGCTGCCCTACCGGTACAAGGTCAACGCCCGCAGCATGACGATTCTGGTTTCGAAAAGCTCGGAGGGGACATGAAGGACAGCATCTTTATTTTCGGCGTGGACCTGGACGGCGTGGTCGGCGACTTTTACGGTTCGATACGGCAGATCGCCGCCGAATGGACGAACCGGCCGGTCGAGGATCTGACCACCGAGGTAAGCTACGGCCTGCAGGAATGGGGGCTCGGCGATTTCGGCGGATACGAACGGCTCCACCGTTTTGCCGTCACCCAACGGAACATTTTTCGCGATATGGTACCCATCGCCGATGCCCCGAACATCCTGCGGCGTCTTTCGAAAAAGGACATCCGCATCCGCATCATCACCCACCGCCTGTTCCTCAAGTACTTTCAC
>WQZW01000023.1 GCA_009780545.1 Treponema sp. | reverse complement strand
GCCGTGTTCGCCCAGGGCATGGGCGCCGATGACGGCGATCCAATCTGCCGCGGGCAGATTGGATTCGGAGATTTGCTCCGCAAATCTCCACCCCGCCGGTCTGCGCCCGGCGGCCTTTACCTGTCCAGGCACTCCCGGTATCCGGCAAACAGATTCCCGTACCGTTCGGCATTTTCCCGCACCGGCGAAAAGGTTTTCCCGATCCGCGCCAGTGTCCTGGCAGCTTCGGCAAGGGAGCCGTGTTCGCCCAGGGCATGGGCGCCGATGACGGCGATCCAATCTGACTTTGTCAGATTGGATTCGGAGTTTTGCTCCGCAAAACTCCACGCTTTTACCATGTAAACCAAGGTGTGGGGATTTGTCCCGCAAATCTCCATCCCGGCGGCCTTTACCTGTCCAAACACTCCCGGTACCCGGCAAACAGTTCCCCGTACCGTTCGGTATTTTCCCGCACCGGCAGGAAGGTTTTCCCGATCCGCGCCAGTGCCCCGGCAGCTTCGGCAAGGGAGCCGTATTCGCCCAGGGCATGGGCGCCGATGATGGCGAGGCCGAGGAGTTCGCTTTCCGGTTGGGTGCCCACCAGCACCGGCTTTCCGGTAAGGTCGGCCCTGAGTTGGCAGAGGAAGTCGTTTCCCGCCGACTTTCCCGACAGGCGGAGTTCCCCGACGGCGATTCCGGCGCCTTCCATCTCGGTCAGTATCTCCCGGAGGGCGAAGCCGATGCCCTCGAGCACCGCGCGGGCAAGTTCCGCGCGGCCGGAGGAAAGGTTCAGGCCGCGGAAGCTGCCGGAACGGGGACCGGTCCGGGTGCCGGCGAGGTGTGGGACGAAGAGCGTTCCCCCGGAGCCGATCCCGGCCGTTTCCGCCAGGGCGAAGAACTCCCGATGACAGGCGATTCCCAGGATGCCCCGCGCCCACTGTATCGCCTTGCCGGTGGTGGGGACGGTGCCGGAAACATTGTTGAAGGGGATTATCGGATGCCGGTAGCACATCAGGGCGGAGCCGGCCGGTTCGGCTTCGGTGCAGGCGTTGATCCCGTCCGAGGTGCCGGTCCGGTTGCAGGCCGCACCGGGAACGACCGTCCCGGTGCCCAGGATCGCCGCGACGAAGTCCGAGCCGCCGGAGATCACCGGAATGCCGGCCGGAAGCCCCGCTTCGGCGGCCCGTTCCGGAAGCAGTTCCCCGAAGCGTTCGCCGGGGCGTATGAAGGGAGGAAACTTCGCCGGGTCGAGGTCCAGGGCGGCAAGGATCCCTTCCGTCCAGAACCACCGTTCCAGCCCTTCCGCCGGGAAGACGGTCCGGGCCTGGCCTGTAAGGAAGAAGGCCAGGAACTCCGGGCAGCCGAGGAAGAATCGGGTCCGCCGGTACAGCTCCGGCTCGCCGTCCCGTATGTCCAGGGCCTTGGGCAGGGAAAAGGAAGGATCGACGAAAATGCCCGCAACCTCGGCAAGGCGTTCGGCGGCCCCGAGCGCCCGCCTGTCCAACCAGAGCCGGGCCGGGGCCGCCGGCACGCCGGAAGCCGAGGGCGGCCCCAGGACCGGCACCAGGCTCGGCCCGTTCCCGGAGACAACCATCGCCCGCAGCGCCTGAAGGGGCAGTTCCCGCCTGAGCAGCCGGCAGCAGTCGGAAAAGGCCCGCAGCCACTGAGCGCCGTCGGCCTCGTGCCGCAGCCCTTCCGCCGAGCTCATCGAAAGCGGCACGGAAGCGAAGCCCGCCCGCCGTTCCCCGTCCCAAACCGCCGCCTTGAACGCCGAGGTCCCGATATCAACCGTCAGAAGCATGGCTTATTGTACCCGGTTCACGGGCCTTTTTACAGGGATGCGCGGGGACTTTCTTGGGAAGGGTAACCGGGGGTTACCGGCCGGGCTTTGCGTAAGGAACGGGTTTTCCCATGGAAGCGAAAAATCTCTCCGTGCTTTCCCGGTAATATGCCTTCCGTTCCTCAAAGGTCATGTCCTTTGTCTCGTCGTAAATCTTCAGGCGCACGGCATGAATCTCCCGCCAGGGCATCGGTTCGTTGACAATGTCAGGATCGTTCATGTACTCGTCAAGCGTCTTCATATTCCACTACCTCCGCAGGCGTATGAATGAATATACGCCTGTACCCTTCCCTCGCATTGATCGTTTCCGTGAGGACTATCGTTTTGCGTTTTACGATGTGTTTGAAGTTCAAACTGACAATGAAGTCAAGTCCGGCAACGGAAGCGGCCGCAATATGGAATGCGTCGGCCAGGTATTTTTCCGGAATAACCCCTTCGCGGACATAAACGCCGGCAAGATGCTCCGCCTCTTCAGTTACCGGAAGTACGGTTATCCCGTAATTACCGATGAGGGATTCCATTCTTTCCCTTTTTACCGGATCATCCGTATTTCCCGGTTCCCGGACAACATACTCCGAGGTATAGGCATCAAACTTCCCCGCCCGAATCTCCTCAAAAGCCTTAGGGTGTCGGCCCGGTACTGCGGGGCATCATCCGCAAAGGGGAAGTTGAAGATCGTGGTTTCAAGGTATATCCCGGGTATCCTCATAACAATTCCTTGCGTTCAATATAGCACCGATACTTCCGGTTATCAACAACCCCGCCATGAATGGCGGGGTATGTTGTTGCGGTAAGGTGATTTTCGGAGAGTACGTACCCTTTAAACGCCCTAAAGGGCGGGGTATGTACCCTCCGAATACAATCAATGTTCCGTCCGTTCCCGCGATATATCGGATTGGTTACCGGGCCTTTTTACGGGGATGCGTGGGGGACTTTCTTGGAAAACAATCCGGTCGTCGATGGCGGAAACGCATCCGGCGGTTCCGCCTTGACGGGCAGCTTACCCCGGACTTTGCCGTCTGCCGGCCCTTTCATAGCTCCACCGTAGTAATTCAAAATTCTTCTTCCTTGATTAACCGGACAGGCTCGACCCTCTTCCCAAAATCCCGGCATTTCCCTCCGGACATATCTAGAAACTCAAACCGCAAACCGGTATCCTTGATCCCAGAGAGGTACCTATGCTGCTTACCGAACTGGGAACGCCGATACGCGAGATCAAGGCCAAAATCCACGACACCTGGAGGCGGGTTTGACCGGCTTGCCCAACCCATAGCCGACCTCGAGGCGAAAACCGCCGACCCCGGGTTCTGGGGCAACGTCGCCGAGGCCGAACGGACCATGGCCGAGCTCAAGGCCCTGCGCCTGCGCTACGAACCCTGGAAAACGCTTGCCGCCGAGATCGAGGACGCGCAGACCCTGCACGAACTGGCCTGCGAGGCCGGCGACGAGGGCGAAAGCGAGGGGATCCGGCTTTCGCTCGAGGACATTTCCCTTCGCTTCGAAAAGCAGACGCTGCTGGAGATGATGGGCGGCGAGGTGGACGCCAACAGCTGCTTCCTCACCGTGCATTCCGGGGCCGGGGGGATGGAGGCCTGCGACTGGTCGCAGATGCTGTACCGGATGTACCTCCGCTGGGCCGAACGCCGGGGCTTTTCCGTGGAGGAAGTCGATTTTCTCGAGGCCGAGGGCGGCATCAAGAGCGCCACGGTGCGGATCGACGGCCCCTACGCCTTCGGTTACCTCAAGGGCGAGACCGGCGTCCACCGCCTGGTCCGCATCTCGCCCTTCGACGCCAACTCCCGGCGGCACACTTCCTTCGCCTCGGTCTACGCCTTCCCGGTGATCGACGACTCCGTCGAGGTGGATATCCGCAGCGAGGACCTCCGTGTGGACACCTACCGTTCAGGCGGCGCGGGCGGCCAGCATGTCAACAAGACCGACAGCGCCGTCCGCTTCACCCACCTGCCCACCGGCATCGTGGTTACCTGCCAGAACGAGCGCAGCCAGATCAAGAACCGGGCCGTGGCGATGTCCATGCTCAAGGCCCGCCTGTACGAGCACTACCGCGAGGAGAAGGAAAAGGAAAACCAACGCTTCCACCAGGAAAAAAAGGACATTTCCTGGGGTAACCAGATACGTTCGTACGTGTTTCAGCCGTATACCATGGTGAAGGACTACCGAACGAAAACCGAGATGGGGAACATCCAGGCGGTGATGGACGGCGACATCGACCTCTTTATGGAAGATTTCCTCCGCTACGCCTGGACAAGATCCGTGCCCGAGGTCCCGGAAAAGGCCGGCGATGGCAAGAATTAGCCGGTTCCGCACCATGGAGGGGGGCCAAGCCTGTCCAATCTGCTATGGCAGATTGGACTCGGAGCTTTGCGAAGCAAAGCTCCACCCACTTATTGACAAAAGCAAATGTGTGGAGCTTTGCGGGGCAAAGCTCCCAAGTCCATTCTCCGAAGGAGAATGGACCACCCCCCGATCCGATTGGATTCGGAGTTTTGCTACGCAAAACTCCACTCCGCCGGTCCGACCAGCGGCAAGACCGGGTTCTCCCGCCGCGTTCGGCTTTCTTGCCCTCTTTCTCGCATTCCTCTTCCTCGCCCCGACCGGCCTTTCCGCCCTGGGCCGGGCCGAACCGGAAACGCCTGCGACCCTGCGGGACGAGTGGGTGCTGGTGGTTACCCGTTTCGACCATTCCGCCCTGCCGGCCGGCCAGCAGTCCACGGGGGAGATGCTTATCCGAAACCTCATCGCCGAGCTTTCCGGCCTGAACTACCGCCTCAGGCTTTCCCCCGAAACCGATTTCTACGAGGGTTCCGAATGGCGGCGGCTGGTCCAGGCGGCCGCCCTTTCCCTGGCCGCGAAGCAGGACGAGCGTTCCCGGCTGCTGTTTCGGGGCGACCCGGACTGGCGTTACCGCAGGGACCTCCGCCGGCTCGATCAGGAGATCGAAACCCTGGCCGAGAATCTCCGGAAGCTGGAAGAGGAACGGCCCGACATCGACATCGAACCGGTATTCGTCCTGGCAAAGAGCAACCTCGAGGGAACGTTTCCCCAGCCTCCGGCGGCCGGAACCGAACGCCGCTTCGTCAGGGAACAGTCCGCCGACGCTTTTCTTGCGGGCGAGGTCCTGGAGTTCCACGGCCGCTTCCTCCTGCGCGTCCGGCTCTGGGCCCTGTACCGGGGCGAGTTCGTCTACCGGGACGACGTCATCTTCTCGCTTGAATATGCCGATGCCGGCATCGCCGAACTTGCCGGCCGCCTTACCGAGGTCATCGCCGGCAATCCCCATGCACGGATCGCCGTTACCGCCTCGCCGGGCGATGCCCAGATACTGATCGACCGGGCCTACGCCGGCACCGGGGAGGTTCCGGAAACGGCGCGTCCGCCCGGCAAAATCGCCGTCGCCGTGGCCGCCGAGGGCCATATCCCGAAAACCGTCGAGCTGGACCTCGCCCCCGGCGAACGAACCGCGCTGGAGGTAACCCTCGGCCGGATTCCCCTTGCCGAGGCCGCCCTGGACGGCGAGGAACGGACAAGCTTCCTTGACCGGTTCCGGCCCGCCCCCCGACAGGTTCCGGTTCCGGAAGTCGGGCTTCCGGAACCTTCGGGCACGGAAACTTCCGACCCGGAATCCGCCGATCCGGAAACCGAGGGGACGAAAAACGCGGAAGCATCCGGCGCGGAATCGGAATCCGCAGGGCCGGATTCCGGCATCGCCGTCTACCGGGGGGCGCTGTACGTAGGGCAGGCTCCCCTGCGAACGGAACTTCCCCTGGACAGCCTCGCCTACTTTACCATGGAGCGGTTCGACGGCCGCTCCGGCGGGGCGGTCTTTGTCGTTCCGGCCCTGCCCGACGGCCCCCTGGAGTTTTCCCTCAAACTGGGATTCCCCAAGGAGGAGGGCAGGGTGAACAAGGCGCGGGGCAGGTACTACTGGTCCTGGGCCGGTTTCTGGGGAGCAATCGTGGCCGCCTGGATCTCCAGCGGCAACGCCGCCATGCAGATCGCCCAGTACATGGAGAATCCCGGACCGGAACGCTTTGCCGACGCCCAACGCGCGGTCCTGATCCAAAATGTCTCGGTTGCGGCCCTTTTCCCCACGGGGGCCTATATGATATTCGAGATGATCCGTTACCTGGGAGCCTCGAATTCCGGCTCCGTACCCATCGTCAGGCGGAACAGGTAGGAGGAACGATGAAATTTGCCGAACGGATACGGTCGCTTTTCGGGGCCGCCGGCCGCCTTTCCGAAGAGTTCTTCGACGATCTGGCCGACCTGCTGGTCGAGGGCGACTTCGACGCGAAGCAGGCACTCGCCGTCTCCGACCTGCTCCGCCAGGTCTGCCGCAAGGAGAAGGTCGAATCGCCGGAGGCCGGGCGGCTCCGGCTTGCCGGCCTTCTTCGGGAGATACTCCTGAAAGGCAAGAACGTCCCCGGGGAACTGCCCGCGGGCCCGGCGGTGATCCTCCTGCTCGGGGTCAACGGGGTGGGCAAGACCACGACGGCGGCCAAGCTCGCCGCCCGTTACCGGGATACCGGGGCCAAACCGATCCTGGCCGCCGCCGACACCTTCCGGGCCGCCGCCGTGGACCAACTGAAGATACACGGGGAACGGCTGGGGGTCAGGGTGGTGGCCCACAACAGCGGCGGCGATCCTGCGGCGGTGGTCTTCGATGCCCTGGATGCCGCGGCGGCCGCGGGCGGGGAATCGCCTGTCATCGCCGACACCGCAGGCCGCATGCACACCAAGACGGCGTTGGTCGAGGAGCTCCGCAAGATCGACCGCATCGTCCGGACCAAGGCACCGGACGCCCGCTACCTGAAGTACCTGGTCCTGGACGCCACCACCGGAAGCAACGCCCTCGCCCAGGCGCGGATTTTCTCGGAAGCGGTAAGCCCCGACGCGGCAATACTGACCAAGTACGATTCCACGGCCAAGGGCGGCGTGGTTTTCTCCCTGGCCGGAAGCCTCGGCATGCCGGTGGCCTTCCTCTGCCATGGCGAGGGTTATGCCGACATCGGTCCCTTCGACCCGGAGAAGTTCGCCATGGAGTTCGTGGGTGTCTGAACGGAAGGCCGGCACGAAGGCCCGTGTCGGGAGCGCACTTCCCCGGCTGCTGTTCCTGTCGGCGCTGCTGGCCGGCATCTTCGCCCTATCGGGCGACGATGCCGTCGTGGTCTTCGATGACGAGGAGGAAACCGAACCGGAATTCGCCGACGGGATTCCCTTCGGCCCGGAGGAGGAAGGGGTTCCCCCCCAATTCGCCGACTTCGACTCCTGGATTCCGCCCGCTCCCCCGAGGTGGTTCCGCTCCAACGCCGGCGGGATGGCCCTCGACGAAACCCCCTCCCGGCTCGTGGCCCTGCGGAATCGGTACGCCCTGGTCAAGGACTACGTCAGTCCCAGGGAACTTGATCCCATGCTCAGGCCCTTCTTCGACGATGACATGGAGATCGAAATACGCATCCTTTTCGACGAGGGCCTGGAGGCCAGGAGGCAGTGGATTTTCGTGGATTCCTCGGGGATCACCAGGCTGAACGCCGTCTTCAGGAAGGATTTCGACGGGGACGCGGGCCGGGGGGAGGAACGTATCGACTTTCGGGACGAACTGATCGAAGTTTACGGGGAATCGGGCGAAACCGCGGACGGGATTCGGGAGGAGGCGACCGATTCCTCCGGGGAATCGGCCGTCGATACCGGGCGGGCTCCTGTGGGATTCATCGAGGTTTTCGACGTTTCCGGGCGGATCACCGGGGATCGGCTTTTCGACCTGGACGGCCGGGAGACGGTCACATGGTTTTTCTACAACGAGGACCGCATGGTCAGGGCCGAAACCCGGCTATTGGACGGAGGGGAATCCCGCGAACTGCACACCGACCATTTCCGCTACAACCGCGCGGGCTCGCTCCGCCACATCAGCCGGGTCTTCGCAGGCGTCGCCGAGCCGGTCCGGGAGGACTTTCCGGTGGGGCTTCTGGACGCGGCCTTCAGGCAGGGCTTTACCCGGGGGCCGGTGCTGCCGGGCTCGGAATTCATGCGTACCCTGCTTGAGGTGGGGGAGGGCTACACGGTAAGCTACGAACTGGATGCGCGGGGCCGGACCCTGGTGCAGACCCTCCTGGACGACGAGGGGGAAGTCATCTGGGAACTGCGGAACACCTGGGACGGCGACAGGATCGCGGCGATCCTCAGGATCGAGGGCGGCGAGGAGCGGCTTTCCGAGTATGAATTTGACGACGGGGGGGAACGGATTTTGCTGAAGGAAAGCTTGAACGGCGTGCTGCAGCGGCAGGTACGCAGGGAAGGGGATTTCGAGATCGAGGAACTTTTTTTGGAGGACGTTCTCGTCCTCAGGGCCTACTGGCAGGACGGCCGCAAGGTTTCCGAGGAACGGGTGGCTTCCGGTGGACGCTGAACGGGGGCTTCGGGGCCGCAAGACCGGCTGGGTCTGGTTCGTCGCCGCCCGCTACATCTTCAGGCGCCGGGGCAAGTCGCCGTCCGCCGTCCTCTCCGGCCTCGGCATCGCCGTCGGCGTGCTGGCCCTCATCGTCATCATCGCCGTGATGAACGGCTTCCAGCTCGGTTTCATCGAAAGCATCCTCGAGGTTTCTTCCTATCATGTGCGGGTTGCCGCCGTCGCCCCGGAGGAGGCCGAGGAAGCCGAGCGGCTGCTTGCCGGACTGCCGGCCGTGCGGGCCGTGGTTCCCTTCAGGGAATTCCAGGGCATCGCCCGGGGCTGGTTCTCCGGCCAGCAGGCGGCCCTGGTCCGGGGCCTGCCGGAGGACACCATGACGCGGGACCCGGCCTTTGCCGAACAGATCGAGTTCGGTTCCGGCGGCTTCGACCTGAGCGGGGAGAACAACGCCCTGCTCGGCGTCGCCCTTGCCGACCGCATGGGGGTGAGGCTGGGGGACACCTTCACCCTGTTCTCGATCCCCTCGATCTTCGCCCCGGCCGATCCGGAAGGCGGGGATTCCGGCACGAGGAACTTCGTCGTTTCCGGCATCTTCAGGACCGGTTTCCCCGAGTACGACCTGGGATGGATGTTCATCCGCATCGACCGGGCGGAGTTCTTTTCCGAGGGCGCTCCGGTCCTCGGGGTGAAGATCGCCGACCGCTTCCGGGACGCCCAGGTGCTGGCAAGGGCCCGTTCCGCCTGGACCGAAGCCGGCCTTGCCCCGGCCGAATTCTCAAGCTGGCGGGACTACAACCGGGCCTTTTTCGGCGCGCTGCGGACCGAAAAGCTCTTCATGTTCATCCTGGTGGGCCTGATCTTCATCGTGGTCGGCCTGAACATCTTCCAGTCCCAGCGGAGGATGCTGCTGGAACGCCGGGAGGAACTGGCCCTGCTCCGGGCCGTGGGTTCAGGCGACCTTGCCGTCCGGATGATCGTCGTACTGGACGGCGCCATCGTGGGCTTTGCCGGTTCGGTGCTGGGCCTCGCGTCGGGGCTGTTCCTGGCGCTCAACGTTTCCGGCTTCTTCCGGGTGCTGGAGGCCGCCGTCAACGGGGTGATCGACCTGGTCAACCTCGTCTCCGGCATCTTCGCTCCGGGGGACGGAATCGGCGAGTTCGCCATCTTCCCCCAGCAGGTGTTCTACCTCGTGGAAATCACCTCACGGGTCATCCCGGCCGAGGCGGCCCTGATATTCGGTTTCGGTTTCCTGTCGTCGCTTCTGGCGGCCTGGTTCGCCTCCGGCCCGGTTTCCCGGAGACAGCCCGCCGAGGTGCTTCGGTATGAGTGAGTACCGCACGGGGATTAAGTTTTGGTGGGAAAAGTAACACCTTGCCGATGAATGCGGGGTGTTACGGGGTGGAACCCCGTTCGGGGGGTAACGGAAGACGGAAGTTGTCGCAAAGCGGCAACTTTTGGCTGGAGTAAAGGGGGGCTTGGGCGCACGCTGCTCAGGCTAAAGCCTTCGCGCCTTGCCTGTATACCGTAGCATTTGCTTGTGCTACACCGTGCTGCATTTGTTGTTACACACGGCTCCGCCGTGCTGTTGTTTGGTGCCCCCTCCATGGGGATTTGATTTCAATCGGAGGATATGATGGGTGAGGTTGGGGCGGCGATGCTGGAGGTTCGGCAGTTGGTCAAGGGCTTCGAGTCCGGGGAGGACAGGCTGCGGATCCTTCGGGGCGTGGACCTGAGCGTGCCGGGCGGGCTTTCGGTGGCCATCACCGGGCGTTCCGGAAGCGGCAAGAGCACGTTGCTGAACATCGTCGGCGGGCTGGAGCGGTGCGAGGGGGGCAGCGTCCTGGTCGGTTCGCTGGAGGTCAGCGCCCTGCCGGAGAAGGAACTTGCCGCCTACCGCAGCCTGAAGGTGGGCTTCATCTTCCAGTTCCACTACCTGCTGAAGGACTTTACCGCCCTGGAGAACGTGATGCTTCCGGCCTACATCGCCGGGATGGACCGGAAGCGGGCCACGGCCCGGGCCCGGGAGCTTCTGGACGACGTGGGGATGGGGGAACGCCTTTCCCATTACCCGGGGGCGCTTTCCGGGGGCGAGCGGCAGCGGGTGGCCGTCGCGCGGGCCATGGTCAACGACCCGGACCTGATCCTTGCCGACGAGCCGACCGGCAACCTCGACCCGGACAACAGCGCCATGGTTTCCGAGCTGCTTTTCGCCGGGGCCGAGAAGTGGGGAAAGACGCTCCTGGTGGTAACCCATGACGGGAACCTTGCCGCCCGCGCGTCCCGGCACTACACCCTGGAAGCCGGCCGGCTCCTGTCCCCGGAAGGGACTTCGGAATGAGGACCCGGGCCTGCTTCTTCGTCGCCCTCCGCTACCTCCTGGGGCGGGCCAGGGAGGGCGGCCGCTACCTGCGGGGCGCCACCGCCGGAATCGCCATAAGCCTGGTGCCCATCATCGTTACCCTGATCGTGGCCGACGGGATGATCCAGGGGATTCTCGGCCGCTTCCTCGAGCTGAGTTCCGGCCACATGCAGGTCTTCGTCCCCTCGGGCCGGTCGCCGGAAGACGCCGCGGAAAAGATTCGGGAAGTGCGGGGGGTTACCGGGGCCTGGCCGGAACTGCGGGGCATGGCGGTGCTGGTCGGTCCCGGCGGAAGGGCCGGAACGAGCGTCCGCGCCGTAGACCCGGAGTTCTGGCGGGAGGAAGGCAGCCTCCGGTACCTGCAGCTGGTCTCGGGCAGCCTTGAGTTCGAGGGAAACCGGGACATGCTGCTGGGCCGGAGCCTTGCCGCCGCCATCGGGGCCGAGCCCGGCGACACGGTGCGGATGATGACGATCAACACCGCCTCCGGCGAAACCGCCGTCCCCCGGGTGACGGCCTTCACCCTTCGGGGCATCGTTTCCTCCGGCTACCACGAGCTGGACGCCCTGTGGTGCGTGATCGGCGAGGAGGGGGGACGGGGACTTGTCGGCCTGGACCGCAATTCCTCCAGCATCCTGGTGAAGGTGGCCGATCCCTACCGGGAACGGGAGCTGGACGGGATGTTCTGGAAGCTCCGCGACGCACTGGGCGACGGCTTCAGGATACACGGCTGGCAGGAGCTGCTCGGCGGCCAGTACGATTCCTACCGGTCCACCCGGCAGATGCTGCTGTTCATCATGGCCCTGAT